>JBJKQZ010000529.1:0-5739 GCA_046704865.1 Terriglobia bacterium | reverse complement strand
ATACGAACCTGGTGGCTGAAACCGGGAAACTGTTCGGGGCTCGCCACTATCGCGACTATCATTTCCTGCTGACGCTCAGCAATCATGTCGCGCACTTCGGCCTGGAACACCACGAATCGGATGACAGCCGCGTGGGTGAATTTTCTTTAATCGATCCTCAACAGCGCCTCAATATGGCCACGCTGCTTCCGCATGAGTTTGTCCACTCCTGGAACGGCAAATTCCGGCGCCCGAAGGACCTGAGTGCTCCTTACTACGAAGCTCCCATGGAAACCGATATGCTCTGGGTTTATGAAGGGCTCACGGAGTACCTGGGCGACCTTCTGACGGCACGAAGCGGCCTGTGGACTCCGGACCAATACCGGCAAAACCTGGCGCTTGTAGCGGCACGATTCGGTCCGGCCCGGCCAGGTAGAACCTGGCGCCCTTTGCTGGATACGGCAATCTCCGCTCAGTTTCTTTACTTCTCTCCCGGCGAGTGGGGCAACTGGCGGCGAGGGGTGGATTTCTATGATGAAAGTGTGCTGATCTGGCTTGAAGTCAACGGCATTATCCATCAGCAGACGCATGGAAAGAAGTCTCTGGATGATTTCTGCCGGATGTTTTATGGAGGACCGAACGACGGCCCGCAACTAAAGACTTACACTTTTGATGACCTTGTTGATGCCTTGAATAAGATCGCGCCCTACGATTGGGCAGACTTCTTCCACAAGCGGCTTGACTCCACTTCACCGGAAGCGCCCCTGGGTGGTATTGAAGACAGCGGCTGGAAGGTTGTTTATAACAGCGAAGAGCCAGCGATGCTGCAGAGTTCAGAGGCGGTTCACGGAAATATCAATGAGGAATATTCCATCGGGCTCATGCTGAAAAATGATGGCACAGTGGAAGATTCCGTTGTAACCAAGCCTGCTTACAAGGCGGGGATTTCTCCGGGTATGAAAGTGGTCGCGGTGAACGGACACAATTTTTCGCCGCAGTTGCTGCGAATGGCGCTCAAGGCAGACACTACGTCAAGCGAACCCCTTCGGCTTCTGGTGTTGAACGACGACTACTACAAAACCATTACGATTGACTATCACGGCGGCGAAAAGTTTCCGCACCTGGTTCGGGAAGCAGGCCGGCCGGACCTGCTTGACCAGATGCTGAAGCCCCTCGCGGCGCATTAGCTGCGTGATCAGTTTTGCGTTAACAAAAGGCTGCCTTTCGCTGGCGCATTGTCATGTCATTGCTGAAAAACAGATTTCTGATTTTGTGGCGGCTGGCCCGGCTCGGCTTTTTGAGCTTTCCGGCAGTGTTTATATGCCTTTTCGGGTTTGTTGTTGCCGCGGCGCAGGGGCAAAATCCGGTTTTGTCACCCGCTCCCGGGGCGCGGATTGTTGACCTGACAAGGCACCGGGGATATTTCAATGAGCCTTCAGTTGCCATCAATCCTCGCAATCCGAAGCAACTGATAGTCGCCTACCAGACCGGTGCGCATATTGCATATTCTCAGGACGCAGGCGCGCATTGGGGAACGGCGTCAGGCACTGCTCCGCACAACTATGCTGTTTCAGGCGATGTTTCGGTTGCCTATGACAATAGCGGCCATGCCTTTCTCTGCTACATTGCTTTTGACAAGCTTGGGACCGATGAGTACTGGGGCCACAACGCATCCCGCAACGGTGTATTCGTGCGGCGGTCGCTCGACGGCGGCAGGACGTGGCAGCAACCCGACGTTCCGGTCATTGAGCACGCCACGGAGCCCGGCATTCCTTTTGAAGACAAGCCTTACATCGTGGCTGACAATACCAACGGACCCTACGCCGGCAACCTCTACGTTGGATGGACGCATTTTACACTGACGGACTCGACGATTTTGCTTTCCCGCTCCGTGAATGATGGCGTCACGTGGTCAGAGCCCATCCGGATCAGCACCCAGCCCGGCTTGCCTCGCGATGACAATGGCGCGGTGGAAGGTTTTACGGGGGCAGTAGGACCGGACGGTACGCTATACGCCGTGTGGGCAGACGGGAGTCATGTCGTATTCACTTCTTCAAGCGACGGCGGCCGGACGTTTGCTCCTTCGCGGGAAATCATTCAAATTGGCCCGCCCTACTTCCACGTTACGGACGTTGACCGGACGGATGGCTTCCCGGTGATTTCGATTGACCCGAAGGGCGGCACCGGCGCCGGGCTTCTCTACTTAACCTGGAGCGATTATCGCAATGGCGACGTTGATGTCTTCTGCTCAACCTCATCAGATCGCGGAGAGACGTGGACGCCTCCGGTTCGCGTGAACTCGGATCCGATACACAACGGGGCCGACCAATTCTTCCAGTGGCTGGCAGTTGATCCTGTGACGGGTGCGGCGAACCTGATCTATTATGACCGCCGGGACGATCCGGAGAATCGCAGGGCTGTGATGGTTCTCGCGCAGTCAACTGACCATGGCAACACTTTTCACAATTACCTTTGGATGGGCCAGCCGTTTGATCCCAACAACGACTTTATTGGCGATTACACCGGTATCGCGGCATTTGGCGGGCGGGTGTATGGAGTGTGGACGGAAGAGAGGCCTCGTCTCGCCGGACATCAGGCAGAGAGTCCTTTGCACCACACGATCGTGAGATTGGGCATTGCGGACTTTGGCCGCACGGATTCCCACTAACCATCAGTTATCCCTGTTATTATTCCGGTGCCGCAACTGTTTGCGTTCCAACAAACACCAGCAGCGCGGACCAAGAAACTCAGCCCGCATCCCAACAAACTAATCAATGAAGCCGGTGAAGTGAACTCCTGAATCCAAAAGGGAAAGGTTCTTAAAGGTGGGGAACGCGGCGGGATTTCATTCCTTCAAGGTGCTGTCTTAAGCGTTCGAGGACTTCGCTGTCTTTATCCTCGTGCAACTTCCGTTCAATTTCCGTCAGGGCGAAGTGAACGATGTCATGATGATGGATCTCCTCCGGCTCCAGGCATGAGGAACATTCGAGCCAGATTTTGTGCAGGAGGTCGATCTCGTTGGGCGTCAGGTGTGGAGCGTGAGGCCCAAGATAGTAAACTTCTTCCCGACCGCGCGGCGAGTAAACCTCAACGGTCAATTGCGGCTTGGGGTTGGGCAGTCCTTCCCACGCCAGGCCGGCCCGTCGAGCTTCTTCTGCCGCAGACATTTTTGTCGACGAGCCCAGCACGATGGTAGAGGACTGAAGGTTTTGTCCCGCCCGCAGGATGCCGTCCCAGACGTCGGTTGCGGCAATCACCGCCAGCTTCACCGACTTCCCATATTTCTCTGACAAGGCCAGCGCCCGCGTGAACAATTCCTGTTCGTAGACGGTGAACAATTGCTCAGGCGCCAGGCCATGTTCACCTGAACCGGCGCGCATAAGGACCCGGATATGAAGGACCACGACGTCCTGCCGCTCAATGTCGACGCGCTCCAGGACGGAAGCCAGATGGTAGAGTTTGAAATAGTCAGGGACGGGCACCAGGATGTTGCCCGGTCTCGATCCGACGCCTTCAGCTGTGATCTCCTCACTCGGCTCAAGGTTGACCTGGTCAAGTTCACCCCGCGCAACGCGGCGCTGGTTATGCTTTTCCGAAATGACAAAAAGAATATAGAAAAGCAGCGTGAATGAAACGCCGGAAATCGTAGCGATCTCTTTGGTGAAAAGGTTGATGATGGCGGTGGCGAACAGCGTCAGTGTAATCAGTCCCAGGCCCATCGGGATTTCCAGGCGCCCAAGTTTCACGTGAAGGGGCACGCGGAACTCACGCGGTCCGGGTTTGGTGAAGCGAAGCACCAGAACCCCCATGCCTTTCATCGCAAAACTCCAGATGACGCCAAAAGCGTACGCTTCACCAAGGAGAATCACATTTCCGCGGCTGAGGAAGATCGTCAGGAGTTGTAAGGCTACGACGAGATTGATGATCCGGTGCGAAGTCCCGAAGCGCGGATGGGGCTGCCGGAACCAATCTGCCAGAACTCCGTCTTCAGAAACGCGATTGAGAACACCGTTGGAGCCGACAATCGCCGTATTGACAGCGCCCGACAGGATCATAATCCCGACCAGAACCACGAAGCCGTGGAACAACAGGCGCAGTGTTAAGGGCCCCACCACGTTCATCGCCAGGCCGCCGATCAGGTTGTCTTTATAGCTCAGGCGTGTTGCAGGGTTCGGGATGATCATGAACGCGAAGAAAGAGACCAGCGAGGTGAAAACCATGCTGAATACGAAGACGATAAAAGCAGTCTTTTTAAGGTTTGGCAGTTTGGGGTGCTCAATTTCGCGGTAGACCTGAGCGAGAGTTTCCAGTCCGCTCATGGCCAGCACGGAATGGCCGAAGGCAACCAGAATGCCCACAACCCCAATAATTTCCGGCAGGCGGCTGGACCGCAGCCAGCCCTCTGCGTCCACGGAAAAATGGAGGTTTGCCGGGATGGGAGCCGGAGGAAGATGACCACCCCTGACCCAAAGCGTGTATCCGCACCAGCCGATCATCAATACCACCAGGATGGAGGTGAACTCCATGATTCGAACGGCTTTTTCGCTGGATTCCTCGATGCCCTTGATGTTTTCCCACCAGAAATAAAGTGTCACCGCCGCGGCAAAAATGGCTGATGTGGAATTCGTGGGCAAGACAGCATTAATATGCGCAAACTGCAGCAGCTCATTCACAAAACCCACAAGGTACTGGCCGGCGGAAACGCCGCTGATGGGACCCGTAAGGATGTAGTCGAACATCAGGGCGGAGACGGAGATCTTGGCCAGAGTGCCGCCCATGGCTTCCTTGACCACCCGGTACACTCCGCCGCGCACAAACATGCTGCAACTTTCCACGTACATCTGTGCGACGGCGTAGGCAAAGAGCATGACTGCCAGGATGAACCAGGGGGCAGACGGACCGATGGCCTGCTCGGCAATGCCTCCGGCATAGAAGGCTGATGACGCAAGGTCATTCAGCACGATAGCGGCGGCGCGCCAGAAAGAAATGAACGTCAGCATGGCCGTGGTGGCCACCATGACGCGCGGTACCGTCACCATTCGCTTCAATGGAGATGGTTTGTCTGAAGTGCTATTTCCCATTGATGGGTACGCCGGGAATGAAGTTTATGGCGTCGTTGAACGAGAATTGGACGTTTGACACGTGTAACTGCCTTGCTTAAATGTAATCCGGTATATTCTCACATATCGCTGAGCGGTAAGCATTATTTTTTCTTATGGGCATGATAGACAGAGTTTTTGATTCCGATCTTGATTGAATCCGGCCTGAATCGCATGATTTGGATTTCCAGAGGGCGCAACGCCCGCAAGGGTGTAGAATACCCGTCTTAATCTTGACGGATGATTCTGCCGGCCTCTTTGCGCCCGCGCGCAGGTGACCGGTGACCTCAGGTTGAAAGGGGGACTTCGGAATGTCTGAATCGTATGTTGATTCTTTGCTGGCTGTACTCAATCCAGCCGCGGCAAAAGAGAAGAAACCGAAGAAAGTCTTTATGATCACGGATATGGAAGGCGTATCCGGAGTCTTCAGCTCGGAATTGCAATGCGAGCCGCTGGAGAGCCCTCGCTTCCAGGAAGCGCACAAGCTCCTGACAGGAGAAGTCAACGCCGCGGTTGACGGGCTGCTGGAAGGCGGCGCTTCCGGAGTTGTTGTTTGGGATGGGCATGACAGCAGCCGGTCGCTATCAGCTCTGGATATCAATCCCAAAGCGCTTCTGCTTACCGGTCAGCCCGTCTCCCCAACGCTGGAACTGGACTCATC
>JBJKQZ010000528.1:0-3367 GCA_046704865.1 Terriglobia bacterium | reverse complement strand
CCAATGTTTCCACCGGGTTGCACTGGAAATATTCGCTGTCAGACCGCGACCCAAAAATTCGCGCAGAAGGAATGCGAATTGTCCGGCGCCAGATTGAAACGGCCAAAATGCTGGGGACGGATGCCATCCTGGTGGTGGCGGGTCTGGTGACTGAGGAAGTTCCTTACAACGAAGTCTACAACCGCTGCGTTGAAGCCATGAAAGAGCTTGGGCCGGATGCCCAGCGCGAGGGCGTGCGCATCGGCTGTGAGTACTGCTGCTCCGATCAGAAATTCCTGATGGGCCCGCGCGAGTTTTACTATTTCCTGAAGGACGTCAACCAGCCTTCGGTAGGCATTCATCTGGATGTTGGCAATATCCACGAAGACGGTTTCGCCGAGCAGTGGATTGAAATGATGGGCCCGCAGATCACGCGCATCCACATGAAGGACGTGATGAAGAAGCGCGGCCGCTGCTGCGACAGCGTTTATACCAACATCTTTCTGGGTGACAACAACTGGACGGCCATCCGCGCCGCCATGACCAAGGTGGGATATGATGGCTGGCTGGTTGCGGAGATGGAGCGGCGGTACGTTTACGCGCATGACCAGCAGTTCTATGACACGGCGGCGGCGATTGACCGCGTCATCGCCAACAGGCTTTAAGATGGCAGTTTCGAGACGCGGATTTCTGGGATACGCAGCGGGCGCTTCGGCGGCCGGGCTTGCTGGGGCGGCAGGTCTGAGCGGCCTTTTTGCCAGGACCTCCGGGCGACTGTCCGGATGCGTCCTGGCAGAAGATCAATCCTGCTGCACGCTGCCGGAATCGGCGGCGGGATTTGCAGCGGCATTGTCAGCGGCAGGGATCGGGCATCTGCGCAAATCGATTGATTCGCTCGCTCCTGCGCGCGCCATCGTCGTGCCAGCGGCCGGCCGCATGGGGCAGGCGCAACTGGCGTCATTACGAGATCATCTGGAACGGGGTTCGACGGTCCTTTTTGAGTCTGGGGCAGGCTACTTAAATTCAGGGGAGTTCAATACTCATAGGCGTCTTATAAAGTCCGTGTTTGGTTTGACCCTTCATGCTCCCATCCGGTTATGGGATTCCTCAGACTCCAGCAGGCAGTCGCCGTATGTTGATTACCGGTGGCCGTTTGCCGCAAAGATCAGGGACTTCAGCCGAATAGTTCCAGTTGAGGGCGGGGACAGCGAAGCCATTGCCTGGTTCCAAGAACTTCCGGTTGCCGTAAGGCGCCGCGTGGGGAAGGGAACGCTGGTATTTCTCGGATCGCCTCTCGGGCCGCATCTTTTGCACGGTGACCGGGTAGCGGGCAACTGGCTCAAGGCATTTTATTCATCTTGTTAATCGGTGTTCCGCACGGGGCAGGTTTCATCAGCAAGTCAGATACTCATAATTTTAGGGGAGGCCTGAATGGCCAAGGTATATGACGTTGTGGTTGTGGGGTCAGGGGCTGCCGGGGGCATGGCGGCCACTCAACTTTGCCTGAAAGGGTTCAAGGTCCTCATGCTGGAGCGGGGGCCAAAGTTTAATATCGCGACGGACTTTTCGCATCACCGCAAACCTTATCAGTTTCCGTTCCGCGGGCGCATTCGTCCTACCGAGCGGGCGATTTATAACTACACGGCAAACGAATGGAACAAGAAGCACTTTGTAAACGAACTTGAGAATCCCTACACGGGCAAGAAGTTCGTGTGGGTCCGCGCACAGGCGGTGGGCGGCAAGACGCTCCACTGGGGGCTTGTGTCGCTGCGCTTCAGCCCCCGGGACTTCAAGGCCGCAAGCCATGATGGCGTGGGCACGGACTGGCCCATTGCCTACGAGGACGTTGAACCCTATTACAGCAAGGTGGAAAACTGGATCGGCGTTTGCGGACACACGGACCACCTGGAGAACAATCCGGACAGTAATTTCCTGCCGCCCATTCCGTTGACCTGCGCGGAATCCATCTTCAAGGGTCAGATCGAAAGCAAATTCGCGGGTCGGCATGTGATCCAGGGCCGCTCCGCCACGGTGACCAAGCCGGGCTTCCATGGGCGTGTGCCGTGCCATTACTGCGGCCATTGCGGGCGAGTCTGCAACGTCGGGGCTTCATTCAGTTCCGTCGCAGCGCTTCTGCCGCTTGCTGAGAAGACGGGCAACCTGACCATGCGCACCAACGCGGTGGTCTGGAAGGTGACCACGGACAACGAGAACCGCGCAAAGAGCGTGGTCTTCATTGACCGCAATACCCGCCAGGTGGAAGAGGTTTACGGCAAAGTGATTGTGATGGGCGCCGGAACGCTCGATACCACGCGCATTCTGCTGAATTCCCGGAACGAACAATATCCCGACGGCCTGGGCAATTCGAGCGGCGTGCTGGGCAAATATTTCTGCGAGCAGATCATGGCCGGCGACATCACCGGACTCATTCCGCGCCTCAAAGGGAACACCAACCGAGGCGGCGACGCCCACCCCGAGGGCGGCGGGATCTACATTCCGAGGTTCCGCAACCTGACGGAAAAACGCAGGGACTTTGTGCGCGGCTACGGGTTTGAAGGCGGCGGAGGCAGCAGCGAATTTCCGGGGTTTGCCAACAAGATCCCCGGCTTTGGCGCCCATTTCAAGGACGAGATCAAAAAGTATTACGCCACGGTAATCAGCATGGGATCTTTTGGCGAAATTATTCCGCGGGCGGAAAATCACGTGGAGATCGATCCCGTGGTGCGCGACGCCTGGGGCATCCCGGTGCTGAAGTTTGAAATTGAATGGGGCCCGAACGAACTGGCCATGGCGCGCGACGCAATCGACACGCAGCGCGACATGTTCAAGAAGGCGGGCATTGAGATCATCAGTGAGCGGACTACGCCATTGCCTCCCGGTTGGAGCATCCACTCGGCCGGAACGGCGCGCATGGGGAATGATCCCAAAGCGTCATTCCTGAACAAGTTCAACCAGTCACACGACATCAAGAACCTTTTTGTGGCGGACGCGTCATGCTTCCTGAATTCGACAGAAAAGAACCCGACGCTGACGATTCTGGCGCTCTCCATGCGGACCGCCGATTACATTGCCGAGCAGATGCGCAGCGGCAACCTGGCATAGCAGCACCAGGCCAACCCTTGAAGACGGAGGCTTACTGTCATGACCAAAAAGAACGAGACTGAGACCAATCAGGGACGGCGTGGTGTTCTGAAGACTCTGGTGATCGGTGCCGGGGGACTTACGACGCTGCCCATCCTGGGCCAGGCCCAGGCCGCTGCCGCAGGAATGGCGCCAATGGGCATGCCTGCCGCTGCCGATGCCGCGGCGCAGGCCGGAGCCAACTGGAAGCCGCAATTCTTTGACGACCATCAGAACGAAACTCTGATTGCCCTTTCCGACCTGATTA
>JBJKQZ010000527.1:0-5125 GCA_046704865.1 Terriglobia bacterium | reverse complement strand
CGAGCGCCCGGATAAGCCTTGAGCCCTCCTCGTAGGAAAGGTCGCGGCTGCGCCCGATCAACAGCGCCATCAGGATGAGAATGGTTACCTGCGAGACGAACGACTTGGTGGATGCCACGCCGACTTCAGCTCCAGCATGGCAATAGACACCAGCATGGGTTTCGCGGGCGATGGAACTGCCCACAACATTCACAAGGCCGAGGACCAATGCGCCTTTGCGTTTCGCCTCGCGCAATGCAGCCAGGGTATCCGCGGTTTCACCCGACTGGCTGATTGCCAGGACAACGGTGTTCTGGCGGATATTCAGTTTTCGATATCGGAACTCGGATGCGAGCTCGGTTTCTACGGTCAGGTCCGTCAGGGCTTCAAAGGCGTATCGTCCCAGAAGACCCGCATAATAGCTTGTTCCGCAGCTCACAATGATCAAGTGCCGGGCCTGTTCGAGGCGGTCGAGAACAGTTTCGAGACCGCCAAGTTTGGCCACGCCCTCGGAATGGTTCAAGCGGCCACGCAAAGCGTTTTCCACGGCCTCAGGCTGTTCGGAGATTTCCTTCAGCATGTAATGCGGGAACTCTCCTCGATCGAGCGCCTCCAGCCCCACGTCGATTACCGTGGCCGTTCGGTCAACGCGCCGGTTTTGGAGCGTGCTGATATAAAACTCACCGGGCTCGAGGCGCGCCACCTCATTGTCCTCAAGGTAGACCACCTGATCTGTGTGCTGTGCCAGCGCGGATGTGTCTGAAGCCGCGAGGGTCTCACCGCGGCCGACGCCCAGAACGATCGGGCTGCCCCTGCGGGCCATGATGATCTCATTCGGATGCGCAGCGTGGATGACTGCAAGGCCGTAGGTGCCCTCAACCCGGAGAAGCGCTTTGCGGACGGCGTCTTCCAGGTCGCCTTGATAGACGCTTTCAATCAAGTGGGCAAGCACTTCCGTGTCCGTCTGTGATTTGAAGTCGTGTCCATCCGCGGACAATTTTTTCTTCAGCGGCAGGTAGTTCTCAATGATTCCATTGTGGACCAGGAAAAGCTGGCTGGAGCAATCCGTGTGAGGATGCGCATTCGCTTCCGACGGTTTGCCGTGTGTTGCCCACCGAGTGTGGGCAATTCCCACACCTCCGGTGGGTTTTTGCTGCCAGACCTTCCGCTCGAGTGCCTCCACTTTTCCTACCGACTTCGCCAGGTAGGGATGCGCGCCAAGAATTGCAATTCCACTCGAGTCGTATCCCCGGTATTCCAGCCTTTTAAGGCCTTCCACCAGGACTTCACTGACAGGCTGATGCCCAACATAAGCGACGATGCCACACATGAATCACCTCGCCCGGTATCGATTGATCTTTTGCTGCGCCCGCGCTAATCCGGATTTGCCAACAGGGCCCCATTGAAAGCTCTTGATATGCAGCCAGAGCTGCAGCACATTCCACGGTTCTAAGTACATTTACGTATTGTAAAAACTATTCACCCCGATCGCCATTACAACAATTGCAGTACAGGCTGGTTCATCGTAACGTGTTTCCGAGGGCTGCAAAAAGAATTTTCTTCAACGGCAAATAATTTTTTTGGGAAATGTGCAACCTTTGTGAAAGAGCTTTCATCGAACTTGGTAATTCAACTCTGTGACTACCTGGGGAAGTGGTTAGCAGGCTAGATCAGCTTTCCACTTCCTCCTTCCATTTAAGAAACAAATTAACCCGCAATAGGAAGTTGAGTTGGGTTTGACGCCTGGCTTATCCGGCAGTCTCAGCGCCAGCGGGACTTGCATTCTCAGTCAGGCGGATTCTGACCCGCGACCCCGCTCCAAATTTTCGTGTGAGCCAATCTTCCAGATCGGCCTGCAGCAATTGCAGGTTTACCCGGAAACCTGCTTCCATCGATCCGTCGCAGATGGGCAGGACGTCGTCAAAGGCCCTGCGTCCGGTAAAACTCCTCATGCAGAAGTTGTCCAGCCAGGCGACCGGACAATCCCGCGCTTCGCCGGGTTCGAGTACTTCGACATGGATTTTTCTGGCAAACACGCTCAACTTCCTGACTTCTTATAATCGTTCATTTAGTGCTCGGATTCTCATCACGGTTTCAGGACCTCAGGAAGAAACGAAATGCATTCATTGATCCTTGAGCAAGTCGAGTGCAAGGTTATCCCGGTCTCGAAGAGATCTACCGCCGGAAAACGGAAAGCCAGCCCTTCTTTTTGGGCTTTTGCTCAGGGCCAAGCGGCTGCGGGGGCGGTGGCAAGGAAATCCCATTAATCACGGCCGAAGGGTTGACCTCCAGAAGCAGATTGGCGACTTCCTGGCCCCGGACAGACGCAACCTTCTTGTAGCACGATGAGAGAATCGGAGGACGGTGCGTCAAGTCATGACCGTCGGAAGCGAAGAAATGAACGAGATTCCGGTCGAGCCACTCCTCTGCCAGCGACTGGGCCCTTGAACCAAAACCGCCCATGAAGGACATCGCGGTAATCTGCACGAGACATCCTCGCAGGGCCCAACGGTATAGCAGTTCAGGTTTACGTTGGATTACGGGATTGCGTTCCGGATGGGTGAGTATCGGCGTGTAACCTGCTACCTCAATCTCATAGAAGACGTTGTCCATCTGTTCCGGAATAAAGTGGTCGGCAAATTCCACCAAAAGGTATTGGGTGTTATTGATTGCGAAATCAGATCCGTTCTTGGCCAGCTTTTGGATGTTGTCGTATGAAATGTGGAAGTCACAGCCCAGCAACAGCTTGGGAGAGTCTCCCACGGCTTTCTGCAGCTCCTTCAGGCGGGCCTGGTTGGTCACAGGGTCAAAGCGGTACTTGAAGTTGCAATGCGGAGTGGCTACCAGGTGAGTGGTTCCGTCTTTGGCGGCCATCTCACACATGGCTACAGCCACGTCAAAAGACTTGGCTCCGTCATCAATGCCCGGCAACGGATGGCAGTGGATATCAATCATAGGATCCAATTTCGGCACAACATCAGACAGTCCACCCCTCCACGACTTTCCCGGGAATTCCTTCGCCCTGGCTCCGTCATTGGTGAATTTCTCACTTTACCAAATCACCCTGCATGGAGGTCAAGCTTGATGCTCCTGATGCCCGCCCGTTCTGCGTCGTGAGAGCAAATTGGCTTTATCAAGGACTGGGGTTACACCTCCTGTGAAGCTGACTTGTTTGAAATGCATAGAATTGCATGGCATACAGCTTCCCGTATCCATAATTCTGTATTTTCCATTCAGAAATTCCAAATACAATATTTAGTAGTTGGTGGATGAGTGTTTACTTAATAAAACGTTACTATGGAGTATTGGTTCTATCCAATTACAAACATAGGACTTATCAAAATATGGTGTAAAAGAGGCTCTTTTAAGGGTTTTGGCCACTCTCTTGCCATAACCCCTGCAGAGCTCGCCCTGGTACCCCTCCTTGGAGGGACCTCAGGAGCAAGCTCGGAGATTAGACCCAAGACCCGACGCTTAGGGGGAAATAGAAATTTCCCCCTATTTTTTTGCCTGCGCACAGTCCGCCTTTCCTGTTGCCTACAATAGCGGTTTTGAACTTTGGAAGCGTGAGGCGTAAGCAGTTGCGGCCACAATTATTCCACCCGCTTAACAATGTTCCACGAAATCTTCTGAACACGTTGCCGAACAGGTATCCTTCGATTAGGATGGTAGTTTCCTAAGGCCATGGCAGAATTATCCATCGACGGATTCATCAAGCAAAAGGTCCAGGCCGTTCAGGACTTTACCTTCCTGCTTGCCAACTCGATTGCGAACCTCTTCAGTTCACCGCGCTATGTGGTGGACACACTGATCCAGATGGACGTGATCGGCGTGGGCTCTCTGCCCATTGTTCTGCTGACAGGCTTCTTTACAGGTGGAGTTCTTGCCCTGCAAACCTACAGAACCCTCAGCACCTTCGGCGAAGTTTCGATCCTGGGGCAAGTGGTTTCCCTTTCGGTCGTGCGCGAACTTGGCCCTGTGCTAACGGCCCTGATGGTTACGGGGCGAAACAGTTCCGGTATAGCTTCTGAAATCGGCTCCATGCTGGTGAGTGAGCAAGTGGATGCGATGAGGGCATTGGGGACGGACCCGGTGCGAAAACTGGTTACTCCGCGGCTGTTCGCCACGGTCATCACGCTCCCGCTGCTGACAATCCTGGCGGACTTCTTCGGTATGCTGGGAGGCTTCTTTGTCAGTTTTTATACAGTGCACCTTACCTCGGTTGAGTATTGGACTTATGCCTACCAGGCACTCAGTTTTGAGGACGTGACTCAGGGCCTGTTGAAGCCGTTTTTCTTTGCTGTCATCGTGGCGCTGGTGGGCTGTTACTATGGACTAACAACCCGAGGCGGCACGGAGGGCGTTGGCCGCTCCACCACGCAGGCCGTTGTGGTGGCGTCCGTTCTGATTCTGGTGGTGGACTTTTTCGTGACAAAGTTCCTGATTGCAATTCACTTCTTTTGATGTCCGGCGGATTGGCCGACCGAGTAGGCCTGATTCAGATCGCGAGGGCTGCGAACGGCGCCGGAACTGCTTGGTTCACTTGGAATTTTTAGCTTGCGCATAGCATGAATTCGCCATCCGCAATCGATTTCCAGAATGTCTGGCTTTACTTTGATGAGAAGCCTGCGTTGTCAAATGTTTCCTTCAGCGTAGAGCACGGCGAAACGCTGATCCTGCTGGGAGCAACCGGGTCCGGCAAATCCGTAATTCTGAAGCTTGCCCTGGGCTTGCTGAAGGCGGACGAAGGCAATGTGGTTGTGGACGGCCGCAACCTTGGGCCCATCCCTGAACAGGATATGCGCGACATTCGCCAGCGGATGGGGATTGTGTTTCAGGAAGGCGCTTTGTTTGACTCGCTTTCCGTTTACGAAAACGTGGCCTACCGGCTGCGCGAAGAAGGGATGACGGACGAGTCTGAAATCGAACGCCGCGCCCGTGAGGTGCTGAGTTTTGTTGAGCTTGAAGCGGCCATTGAAAAGATGCCCGCCGAATTGTCCGGAGGCATGAAAAGACGCGTTTCCATTGCCCGAGCGATTATCAACGACCCTCCGATCATGCTTTATGATTCGCCCACCGGCGGGCTGGACCCCGTCACGGCTCAAACCATCAATATCCTCATCCTCAAACTGAGGGATGTACAGGG
>JBJKQZ010000526.1:0-6689 GCA_046704865.1 Terriglobia bacterium | reverse complement strand
CTTTGATGCAGTAGGCAGCTTGTTTCATGTCCTGGTATTGGTTTTTCTGGGCGCCATGTGCGGGTTCAGCCTCACGGGCGATGCGTTCAACCTTTTCGTTTTTTTCGAGCTGATGAGCGCGGCAGCCATTGCATTGTGCGGGTACAAGACTGAGGAGCGTGCGCCGATTCAGGGTGCGTTGAATTTTGGGGTCACCAACACGATTGGCGCCTTTATGGTTTTGACGGCCATCGCACTGCTCTACGACAGGACAGGGGCTCTGAATCTGGCGCAAATGGGGCAGGCGATTGGCTCCCAAATGGACGCGCCTGTGGTCGTAGCCTTTACGCTTATCTCGGTGGGATTTCTGGTTAAAGCCGCAGCCGTGCCCTTTCATTTCTGGCTGGCAGACGCTCACGCGGTTGCCCCAACGCCGGTGTGTGTGCTCTTTTCCGGTGTTATGGTCGAAATGGCGCTTTATGCTGTAGCCAGGGTTTACTGGGTCGTTTTCAGTAGTGCGTTTTCATCACACGTATCGGCATTGCGCTGCGTGTTCGTGGGGCTCGGGGTCTTGACTTGCCTTGTGGGTGGCATCATGTGTTACGTGCAAACACATGTTAAAAGGATGCTGGCCTTTTCCACGGTTAGGCATATTGGTGTGTTTATTCTGGGCTTTGGCCTGCTTACTCCCGTGGCATTGGAAGGGATGGCGATGGACGTGATGGGACACGCGATGGTGAAATCGGCGCTATTCTTCTGTTCAGGTATTGTTCTTCATCGGCTTGGTGAAGTGGATGAGATGAAGCTCCGTGGTCTTGGTTCGAGCTTAAAGGGAACCGGGATGGTATTTGCGCTGGGCGGGCTGGGGCTTGCCGGGCTCCCGCCTTTCGGAACTTTTGTGGGGGATTCTTTGATTGAAGCATCTGCCCGACCATTGGGTCTGGCATGGTTAACGTGGATCATTATTGCGGCGGCCGCGCTGACTGGGGCGGCTGTGTTGAGGTTCGTCGCCAGGGTGTTCTGGGGCTGGGGCTATCATGAGAAAGAAGCAGTCAAGGGAGCGAAAGTAGAGGAGGGGCAGGAAACAGAGAAGTCCCATAACCGCACTCCCATCGTCATGATTGGACCCGCTGCAATCCTGATGTGTTTGGGTGTGGCGGCTGGCCTGTCACGGCAACTGCTTAGGGGAGTTGAAGCCTCAACAAACCTGTTTCAGAACAGGCACGCGTACATTGCGGCTGTGCTCAGCGGCGTTCAAAGCAATAGTTTTCAAATGCCGGCGATGCAGCCGCACGTTTTTGACTATATGTTTGAGGGTTTGTTTGTAGTTGCTCTTGCTCTCCTGCTGGTCGTCATGACACTTTTCCGAAGCAGGCTCTTTAGAAGTCCTATACCTGGGGGCGGAATAGTCCGGAGTGGGGTTGAGTGTCTGCAGCGGTTTCACAGCGGCCATGTGGGCGATTACATTACCTGGCTCGTGGTTGGAGTTTCTGCCTTTGGTGGGCTCCTGTTAATTCTGATCAAGTGATTCCTGCGGTACCTTTTGTGAAGATTTTATAGGCAGTCCGGAAGAACTCAAGAGGGGCACCTTTTCACGGCGTTCACACCGGGCCCGATTTTCACTTAAGACAGAGTTGAATTGACGAGGTTAGTGATTCATAGGTCCGGCAACGACAATGTAGCAGTGGACAGAAGCATGAAGAAACAGGGCGGAACAGCCGCGCGGAAATTGCGGATCTGGGACCTGCTCAAACCGCATTCGAAGACCCTTGCGGTGGGATTGGTTGCGGCGATTGGCGAAAGCGTCGCCGGGCTTCTCGAGCCGTGGCCCCTGAAGATTGTTCTGGATAATGTTCTCCGGACAAAACACGGCCACGGATGGCTGAATGGATGGATCCTATCTATAGCTGGCACAAACAAGACCTCAGTCTTGGAAATGGCTGTTGGCGCTCTCGCCGTTATTGCGCTGTTGGATGCTTTGTGCTCCTACAAGGAAAGCTATCTGATGGCCAGTATTGGGCAATGGGTTATGCACGATCTACGCCGGATCCTCTACTCGCATATCCATCGTTTATCTTTGGCTTATTACGATCAGAAGCAGACGGGAGACCTGATTAGCCGCATCACCGGCGATATTGATGCCATCCGGAGTTTTATCACCACGGCACTTCTCGGATCATTGATCGACGGAATAACGCTGCTCGGCATGATCATTGTGATGTTCTATCTGGACTGGCGCTTTTCGCTTATCGCCCTTTCAATTTCCCCCATACTCTTCATCATTGTTTATTCGTATACGCGACGTATCAAAAAAGCGTCACGGCAGGTGCGAAAGAAAGAGGGCGAGATCACATCCATCGCGCAAGAGGTTTTGTCCTCTATTCGAGTCGTCAAGGCGTTTGCGCGTGAAGATTATGAGGAGCGGCGGTTTGAGGAAGAAAGCCTGGAAAGTGTTGAAGCCGGATTACACGCGCGCAACCTGAAGGCCAGACTCACGCCCCTGGTGGGTATCGTGGTTTCTACTGGCACTTGCCTGGTTCTTTGGTTCGGGGCACAGGCGGTCATGAATGACAGGCTTTCAGTGGGTTCACTCATCGTTTTTATTCTGTATCTCGACAAAATGTACAAGCCGATGCAAAGACTTTCAAAGATGACGGACACCTATTCGAGGGCTGCCGTCGGTTATGAACGTATTCGCGAAGTCCTTGAAACAGATCCGGTGATCAGGGACAAGCGCAGGGCCCGGTCAGCTCCGCGTTTCAAAGGCAAAATTGAATTCGAGGGCGTCAATTTCAGCTATGCCAACGGCCCGCCTGTGCTGAGAAATTTTGATCTCCGAATTGAACCCGGGCAAGTGGCTGCACTGGTGGGCCCGACCGGTGCTGGAAAGACCACGATCATCAGCCTTGTCGCGCGTTTTTACGACCCGGTGTCAGGAAGAGTGAAAATTGATGGCCATGATGTCAGGGACTTCCGGCTGAAGTCTTTGCGCAACCAGATCAGTTTCGTCCTGCAGGAAACACTGCTTTTTCGCGCGTCGGTGTGGCAAAACATTGCATACGGGAAGCCGGAAGCCCGGAGGTCTGAGATTCTTCATGCTGCGGAGATGGCCAATGCAAACGAGTTCATCGAGAAGCTGCCCGAAGCCTACAACACAATGATCGGCGAGCGTGGAGTGACGCTCTCTGGCGGCCAGCGTCAGCGCATTGCTATCGCTCGAGCTATAATCCGCGCCACGCCGATTCTGCTGCTGGACGAAGCAAGCTCAGGGCTCGATGCGAGTTCTGAGAAGCTGGTGTTCGAAGCTTTGGACCGCCTGATGGAAGGCAAGACGTGTATCGTTATCGCGCATCGGCTTTCAACAGTCCGCCGCGCTGACGTTATTTGTGTGGTTGAAGAGGGAAAGATTGTTGAGCGTGGGAAACATCAGGAGCTACTGGCGGTGCGCGGCCTCTACTCGAAGCTCTACGAGATTCAATTCCGGCGGGAGGAGACCGAACCGGATGCTGAGATAAAGCAGATCCCCACAGAAAAACCGAAATGAAAACTCCATGGGTTCAAAGGTCATTTAACTCCGCGATACGTCCTTCGATTACCTTGGTATAGCTCGCAACTTCATCTGGTGTATACCCAGCGGCGCGGAAAGCGTCGCTAATCTGCCCTGGCGAGAGCTTCGCCAGCAGCAGCCCAATCCATCGAGCGTCCGATTGCGGAATGTGCGTGCAGACCCAGTGCATCTGCATTTGGAGGATGAATTCCGGAAGGTTAAGGAAGAAGAGGAAAGGCGGTTTTTTCGGGTCATTAAAGTTAACGTATGCAGGCCCAGCTCTACGAATAAACTTCGTATGCTTGTAGGCATTGAGATCATCTTTGGATTTCGCCAGCGTCCAACTTCGCCCTCCAGCTCCAAAGCTGGCCCCAAGGTCACTCACCACATAGATCAGGTGACGCCCGTCATTCGGAGAATCAGTTTGAGAATCGTTATAAATGGAGTTGTTATCATTTTTCAGATCCCAATTGTTAACAAGCGCCATCATGATTCGAAGGCCATTCAATTCACGAGTCCCGCTAAAGGGATTCGACTTCCAATCCCAGTGACCCAGCTTTTTCCTGCCCTTTATATATCTCTCCAGGCGCGCGTTGTGGACTTCTCCTCCTGGCGTGACCCATTCTTGTCCTCGATGCAGGTGCGGTGGTAACCCGTTTACGTGCAGGAGCGGCACAAAGTAGTCTTCATCGGCATCGTAGCCGACGGCCCAGACCAGCCGCGTGGCTGCAGTTTCGGGTCGCGCTTCAGGTCCCAGCTTGACCTTCCACTTTGTTCCATTCTGATCGCGAACGACAAATTTGGGGCTCGAACCGTCGAGATCTTCTTTGATGAATGTGAAGGTGGTATGAGGCTGATCCCTCTGTCCTCCTGGCCCGAAAAACAGACTCCGGCGGCCAATATTTTCCGGTTGAGACCAGAGAATTGCAACGACCCGTCCAGAATCAGGCGACGGAGGTCTTTTTCCTTTTTTCGCAATACAAGGTAAATTCGTAACTATCGTTGTGGTGATAAGAAGACTTATAACCCATGACCGGCGCATTAATATTCCGACATTGCACGAGTTAGCCATTTACGCAGCACTCTCCTTTTAGCCGGGTCTCCTTAAACTTCGGGCAATCGGATTGCCAATTGTCGTCAAACATGGCAATGCAATTGCTCTGGGTATCTTTTGTGGAAGTATAAGAACGTACGTCGAAATGCAGGAATTCCCGCACAAGTATCATTGAAATCGGTGTGACGAGCGCGGGATTCAGAAGAATACCGTCCAAACTTATTGAATAAATAAGGGCCCATCAGATAGAACTGAAGCTGGGAGAGGCAGGAACATGTTGCTGGACGAGTGAGGGGTAAACGCACGAGCGACCGTCACAATGTTCCAGTTTGGGCTTCAGATCTCGAGGCGTCATGTAAGCTGCCGGGAGAATTGCCATGAAACTTTTGGTACAACCGGAAGATGGAGTCAGTCAACTGGTGAAGGGAATCGAGGATGCCAGGACGCGCGTTGAGATTACAATATTCCGCTTTGACCACCGTAAGATCGAGACCGCGCTGACGAACGCTGCGAAACGTGGTGTCCAGGTTTGCGCACTGATTGCCCGAACTAATAGCGGTGGCGAAAAGTATCTGAGAAAGCTGGAAATGCGGCTGCTTGACCGCGGTATTACAGTGGTGCGAACCGGTAACCACTTGGTCCGGTACCATGATAAGTTGATGATTATTGATCACGACGTTCTTTATCTAACTGGTTTCAACTTTACTTATCTGGATACCGCACACAGTCGGAGCTTCGGCATCATCACCAAAAACAAGAAGGCCGTCCAGGAAGCCGTCAAGCTGTTTGAGGCCGACGCGAGAAGGCAGCCGTACACCGCTGGCCTTAAGGCTCTAGTTGTTAGTCCGGAGAATGCCAGAAAACAACTCGCAACTTTCATTCGCGGTGCCCGAAAGCAACTTCTGATCTACGATCCGAAAATCAGTGATGTTCCCATGATCCACCTGCTGCAGCAGCGGGCGCGCTCAGGAGTGGACGTCAGGATTATCGGGAAGGTCAGCCACGGCCATGCAGACCTGGACGTCCGGAAACTGACGGGCTTACGATTGCACACACGCACGATAGTGCGAGACAAACAACATGCCTTTATCGGCAGCCAGAGTCTGCGCGGAGTTGAGTTGGATGGTCGCAGAGAGGCGGGTTTAATTTTCCGCGATGCAAAATCGGTTGGGCATCTTGGCAAGGTCTTTGAGAAAGATTGGGAGGCGGCGACAAGCGAGGTTCTTACCAGCGAAGATGCAAATTTCCCCGCCGAGAAAGCTGTCAGGCACGTGGTCGAGGCAGTTTCTAAGGAACTTCCGTCTCTGGGTCCGGTCATAGAGGGTTCGATTAAAGAGGCCGTGGGGCCAAAGGTGAAGCTCAAAATAAACATTAAGGAAGTCGAATCTGAAGTCAAGGAAGCAGTGAAAACAGTTGTGAACGAAACGGTCAAGGATGTGGTCGCGAAAGTAACAGTGAGCAATTAGTGTGCTCAAATGCAGCCTTGTGCGTAAAATTAACCTTGATAACGTAAGAATCTCCCCTTTGAAACCTGTTCCGCCACGATTTGGCTGAGCACGAGTTAGCACATTTCCAAAACTAAAGCGTAAGGATTTGCAATCCCTTTGCGTAGAAGCCCGTCATCGCTGTTACATGCCTTGTCGACGTTGGAAAGTCAATTGCTCGATTCACTGATAAAGGTGTAAAAAGGTGAAATCGAACAAAGAGATCCTTTTGATGTCGTGGAGTATGGCCCTTGTCCCGATTATGTCTGCTTTTCTCACGGGCAATGCATCAGCAGCACTGAATCAGGGTCAACGCGTCAATCGGGAATCCGCCATCATTACGGACTTTGAAAAGCAAGTCTCTAATTACGTTAAACTGCGCAAGTCGGCGGTGGCACAACTACCCCCTCTGAAAGCCTCTGACTCCCTTGCAATGATATTGGAATATCAGCATGAACTTGGGGAAAAGATTGTAGCCGCCAAGCCACATGCGACGCAGGGGAATATCTTTACTCCGGCGATTGCGACGGAGTTCCGCCATTTAATCCAGATCACAATGCATGGACCGGACGCGGGCCGTATACATTCGAGTCTGCAGCGCGGTGAGCCGGTCAAATCCAAGGTT
>JBJKQZ010000525.1:0-9317 GCA_046704865.1 Terriglobia bacterium | reverse complement strand
GCTCAAAGTATCTTAATTCTATCATTCCAAGGTAACGCTGTGGGCCTATCACACTCGGCCCCTCAACCTGGCAAAGCTCCGGCACCCTTCCAACATCGGTCTTAGATACAGGTCCATGGCAAGATTTGCCGAGTAAAGCAGCCTCTAAACCAGTTCGCCTACTGAATACACTTCACGCTCCGGGATATCAGCGCCGCACGACTCGCGGTGAAATCTGGCTATAGACTGGCACCAATGCTGTCAGGCAGAATGGCTCGCAATGCTTTTTTCAGCCGCTTTGGCCTGTTGCGCGTATAGATGTTCCCATTCCTTGCGCTTCTTCTGCACAAAGGCTTTGGCGTCTTCGAACGATTTGAAGAGGCGTTTCCCCTTGATCACATTACATGGCTGGCAACAGGTAACCAGGTTATCCATTTTTCTTGCCCCACCATGCGCGTGCGGGTGAACATGGTCAACGGTGAGGACCATCCAGTTTGTAAACTGGTGCAAGCCATCGAGTCCACAATACTGGCATCGAAATTGATCACGAGTAAACACCTTCATGGCGTCTTCCCGCGACAAGTGCGGCGCGGGCCCGGCGAAAAACTTCTGGAGCTTCTTCAGGGGCATGGCTCCTCCTCTCGAACCCAGGTTTGACAGGTACAGGAAGTCGCATTCCCTGCACCCCATGGCAATGAAAGAGTATCTTCTTCCGCTAGCCTCCAATCATTCTGAGCCTATTCTACTCCCGATATACTTCAAGGGGTAGCATCAACCTTTTTCTTCACTGTGCGGCTGGGATGGCGGTCAGCAGGTCCAGCAGTTGACACTAAACAGGCAGGGCGATTCGGAAGGTGGTGCCGCGGTTAGGCTCGCTTGAGAATTCAATTGAGCCGTTGTGCAACTGAATAATCCGAAAAGCCATGGCAAGGCCCACTCCGGAACCTCCAGGCTTGGTGGTAAAGAACAGGGAGAAAATTCTGGGCTGAACCTCAGGAGGAATTCCAACGCCCTGATCGGCGATCTCCAGTTCCACCCGTCGTTCTGATTTCCGGGGCCTGATTTTCAGTTTTCCTCCCGAGGGCATGGCCTGGCACCCGTTGAGCACCAAGTTCAAGAGCGCTTGCTTGAAAAGATCACGGTCGACCTTCAGCTTGGGAACAGGGCCATCCTTTTCGATCATCAGCTGCACATGGTTTTGCTGGGCCTGAGGCTCAGCTAAAGTAAAGACCTCTCGAACCAATTGTTCCAGGTCAGTCTCACCCAGGCGCAATTCAACAGGCCGCGTAAAATCCAGGAATGTCTTCACAACACGATCGAGGCGGCGGATTTCTGACGAAAGCGTATCCAGCTGTGGCTTAACCGTCGCACCATGTTCGGCCAGTTTAGCCTTGAGGATCTCAAGCTGAAGAACCATGGCGTTCAATGGATTCTTAACCTCGTGCGCCACTCCGGAAGTAATCCTGCCAAGGGCTGCAAGCCTTGTTGCCAAAGCGATCTGGTCTTCCAACTGAGCGCGCGTGCCGGCATCTCGCACCGTTACAAGCGCGCCCACTGGCTCGCCTTCTGTTTGCGCAAATTGTACTGTGGCGGCGATGTGGGTTCCTACCTCATCGTCGCCGTCATACTCTTCCTTTGACTCCCAGCTCACGGGCTCACGCTTTTCGAATGCCTCCCGAAGCACTCTGTCAATTGGCTGATCCGTCCAGAAAATTTCTGCTGCCGTATGATGCAACAATGACTGCGGGTCCGCTCCCAGGAAACGCTCAACCGCGGGAGTGGCAAGGACCAGTTGGTCCTGCTTGTCAAAAAGCATCAGGCCATCTGCCAGATTGGAGAAAAGCTGGTCCAGGTTTTCTTTGAGTCTGGTAAAAGCCGTCTTCTCTCCGCGGATTTGCTCACCCAGCAGATTCAACTTGGAAGAAAGGATTCCCCACTCATCCTTGCGCTTCACCTTCAGAGGCTCTGGACTCTCGCCTCGCGCCATCCTTTCTACGCTGCGAGAGATCGTCTTGAGAGGGCGGAGCGCACCGTAAGAGAGCAAGCTTGCAGAAAGTGTAGCAAGGATAAGAGCCAGAATTGCAATCAGCGACGCCCTGCGCAACTCAGGCGTTAATTGGCTCGCGACAAACAGCGTCGAAACACCGACTCGAATATCAAGCGCCATGTCGCCCACTTTACCCGGAAGAACTACGTCATAAACTTGCTGCGGACCGTAAATCACTTTTAGTTGGTGGAAGATGCTCGAACTCAGCAGCAGGTTAAACGATGGGGCCGGAGTATATTGCTTCCCGATCTGCGTGGGATCGTTATGGACGAGAATAGTTCCGTTCGTGTCTGTAATGGCTGCGTAATATGTTGTGGGGGAATATCCCACCGCCGACTCAATTGCCGAGTTCAGGTTGGGGTCTTCCGCCAGGCGCGATTGGATGAATTGCTGAACAGCCTGCGTATCAGTTGGCTGGACTCCAGCCGGCAGATGGCTTTGTCCAAGGACGGTTTGGGCCTGGTGATAAATTTCATCCGCCACAAATCTTCCCCTCCGTCCTACAGAAGCAAGTGCCTCATGTGTAAGGATGGAAAGATACAGGGCGGAAATGACCAGCACCACGACCAGGACCAGAAGGCCGATCAGTGCTGTCAGCTTAGCTTTGAGGCTCAGCCTCATATTCCTTCAGCTTATTATGAAGAGTCTTTAGACTGATACCGAGCATCTCAGCAGCCCGGGTTTTATTATTGCCTGTGAAAGTGAGCGTTTCAAAAATCAGGCGCCGCTCCGCCTCACCCACGGTCATCCCAGGGCGAAGATGAAGATCGTCGCCCATGGCGGTTGTGGCGGCCTTTCCAAAATCACCAGGGAGGTCCGAGCTTCGCAGCACTTCGCTCGTACTCAAGACCATCATTCGCTCCAGGGTATTGCGCAGTTCCCGGATGTTCCCGGGCCACGAATGGCGCCGAAAAGCCTCCAGCAATGTGCCGTCTACAGCCTTGACCCGGGTGTTGTGCTTTCGATTCAATTCCTCAATGAGCGCCTGAGATAGGGGTTCAAGATCGCCAAGGTGATCGCGCAATGGTGGCATTGTAATCTGGACGACATTAAGGCGGAAATAAAGATCGTTCCGAAGCTCACCTTTTGAAACTGCTTCTTCAGGGATCTTATTGGTGGCGGCAAGTACCCGAACGTCCACGGAAATCTCATTCTTGCTGCCCAGCCGCCGAAGCTTTGAATCTTCAAGCACCCGCAACAGCTTGGCCTGAGTCTGCGCCGGCATTTCACCAATTTCATCAAGCAAAAGGGTGCCACCGTCGGCGAGTTCGAAGCAACCCATTCGCCGCTCCACCGCACCCGTAAAGGCGCCTTTTTCGTGGCCAAAAATTTCGCTTTCCATCAGGGTCTCGGGAATCGCCGCGCAATTTACAGCCACAAACGGCTTGCCCTTTCGCGGGCTGAGCTCGTGGATCGTTCGGGCCGCCAATTCCTTGCCGGTCCCGCTTTCTCCCGTTATCAGGACGCTTGCACGCGATGGTGCAACCGTTGCAAGGACGGACATGACTTCCTGCATCTTTTTTGAGCGTCCCACCAGTTGACCCAAAATACCGGCTTCGCGCAGCCGCCTGTGGGCGATTTCGAGCTGAAGCTCGCTTTCGCGGCGCTCAAGGCAATTGCGGAGTTCTACTTCCAGGCGCTTCGGGTCGACGGGCTTTTCCAGGAAATTAAAAGCTCCCAGCTTCGTGGCCTCCACAGCCTCCTCAATCGTGCCCTGGGCAGTCAGCATGATGAAGGTGACTTCAGGACGCGCTTCGCGCATCTGTCTAAGCACGTCCATACCTGTCAATCCAGGCATGCGAAGGTCTGAAATTACGACACTCGGATTAAACACGGCGGCCTGGTGAAGCGCCTGCTGCCCATCGGCTGCAACATCGGTTTCATACCCCCACATCCTCAGCAGTTCAGCAAGGCCTTCCCGCTCGCTGGAATCATCGTCAACTACAAGTATTTTTGCTTGTCTTGCCACCCGGTCTCCTTCTAATCAATATAGTATAAATTGGGAAACCAAACCTTTTAAATCCGCCTTGAATGGGATTTGAAAAGGGTCGAATTCAAGTCTGTCAGTTGCGGGGCAAATGACTGTTGCATTGGTGAAGGTTCTGCAACGGCGTTCCTAATTGGGGAAATCTATCCGACTATGAGTTCCAATTTGGGAATTACTTTGACTTGTTGCACGTAACGTTCTTATACTGGCCACACTTTCCGGTCTTACCTTTGCCGGACAGGATGCGCAGAATATGGACATCCAACTGCTGATCGCTACGAACGAAAAGTTGACCCGAGATCTGTGTATTGCGGCGGCCGATCAAATGGGGATTGTGGCAAGCGAAGCTCAGACGGCCTCTGACGCCATCAATGCTTTGCGGAACGGTAGTTTTGACATCATTCTTGCAGACTCGAAGATGCCGAACCTTAGTGTGCCTGAGTTGATTAAGACAGCCCGGCAAAATTCCCCAGGGTCTGACGCGATCGTTCTGGTTAGCCCGGAGGATACTGGCATTGCCAGCCATTATATAAATCAGGGCGCACACGATTACCTGATTGGCGATTTAGAAATAAAAGAACTAAAACACCTTCTCGAAAGGCTCATCCATCAGCGTCAGATATCTTCTGAAAATCGTTTGCTTCGCGAGCAACTTGAGGCGCGACAGGCATTGGGAACGTTAATCGGCGCCTCGGCAAAAATGCAAAAGGTCTACGAGATGATCTTGAAGGTTGCCCGGAAGCGTCATCCCGTGCTGATCCTGGGAGAGAGCGGAACCGGCAAAGAACTTGTGGCGCGTGCGATTCACGCTTATAGTCCCGGGCGTGACCTTCAGTTTGTCCCCGTCGATTGCGGTGCGCTGTCTTCATCGCTGATCGAAAGTGAGCTATTCGGCCACGTCCGCGGCGCTTTTACAGGGGCCAACCAGAATCGGCCGGGGCTGCTGGTGGCCGGAGGGAAAGGAACTGTTTTCCTGGACGAGATTGCGGAACTACCGGTGGAACTCCAGTCAAAGCTGCTGAGGGCGATCCAGGAACGGGAAGTGCGGCCGGTGGGGAGCAACCAACGGATGCCGCTCGAAGCTCGAATTATTGCAGGAACCAATCAGCACCTTGAAGGCGCCATCGTACGCGGCACTTTCCGTAAGGATTTGTTCTTCCGGTTAAATGTTGTCTCCATCAAGCTTCCGCCGCTTCGTGAACGCAAGAACGACATTCCGCTCCTTGCTCATCACTTTATTGACCGACATGGCGGAGCTGCCGGGGGATTCACCGGCATCTCTTATGAAGCCATGAGCCGGCTCATGACATACGATTGGCCCGGCAACGTCCGGGAACTCGAAAACTGCATTCAGCGGGCGCTTGCACTTGGTACACCGCCCGAGATCAATGTAAGAGACCTGCCTTCAAATCTTATATATGCGATACAGGCTGGAAGCGAGAAGCAACGGGTTTCCACTTTGCGGGAGGTCGAGCGGGACGCCATCCGACAGGCGCTGGAAATGACTGGCGGTGACCGCATTCAAGCTGCCAGACTGCTCGGAATCGGTAAAACCACTGTTTATCGGAAAATCAAGGAGTACAACCTGGAAGGTGTTGCTGGTTCCCGGCAGGCTTAGCTAACTGCGTGCCTTCAAAAATCATTCGACAAAACGGCCCTCTAAAATCGAAAATCCATCTGATGGCCAATATTGCTCTTGATGCGACCTATACGGTGGGCGCGCAGCCTTCGGGTGTGGCAGTTTACTGCCGGAGGTTGATTGAATCGCTTGCCGAAATCGAGTGTGAGCACCACTACCTGCTTTGTTACCGGCTTTCAAGATTCAAATCGCGCCGGGAATTTCTTCACCCCAATTCCGCATCGGGAAAGCAGGGACCCCGTTTTTCCGTCCGCTACTATCAGAACCCATGGACATTCTGGCTGCCCTGGCAGACGGAAGTCTTCCACAGCCTCGTTCAGCGGCCCCCTGCATTTCGGTTCAAGAAAGAAATTGTCAGCGTCATCGACCTGTTTCCACTGACCGGGAAGGATTTTTCGACGCGGGACTTCCAGCAGAAGTTTTCTGCCTTGCTATTGGAATCCGTGGAGCGAGCTGTCCGTATTATCACGCCCTCGCAGTACACAACTGACCAGTTGTTGAAGCACACCAGCACTCCACGCGAAAAAATCCGCCTGATCCCATTTGGGGTTGATCTGCCAACCACGTCCCTCAGCCCAGAGCAGCGCACAATGGAGCGGGAACGGTTGGTGGGCAAAGGCAACGTGATGATTTTCATTGTGGGTGTCATCCAGACCAGAAAAAATACGATTAATACGTTGAAAGCCCTGCGCTATCTGCCGGAGCGCTATCGGCTGGTGATTTCCGGAGGAAACGGGCACGGCAGCGAGACAATCCACGACTTTATTCGGACTGAAGGGCTTGGCTCCCGAGTGATTCTGCTGGGTTATGCGCCCGCAGAACGCCTACCCGCACTGTATGATGCAGCCAATGTATTTCTCTTTCCGTCGTTCGAGGAAGGATTCGGTCTCCCCGTGCTGGAGGCGATGGCCCACGGGCTGCCTGTAGTGGCTTCAGAGACTTCTTCATTGCCGGAAGTTGGGGGTGAGGCAGCTCTTTATGTGAACCCGCACGATCCAAAAGATATCGCTGAAAAGGTTAGGCGGGCCATAGAGGATGAGCAACAGCGGAAAGTGATGATTAACCAGGGGCTCGCCCGTGCAAAGATATTCACCTGGCGCCGCACCGCAGAAGCTAATCTGCAAGTCTATAATGAAGTTTTGGCCCTGTAACACTGGTAGAATAGCGGCTGTGCCGCCAACGACAGCAGTCATTCGTCCAGTTGCGAATGTACGGCGCTTGCCGGGGCCAACCCCTAACAGCAGGCTTGAAGGATTTCTAAGATGAAGAAAGCACTGATCACCGGAATATCGGGACAGGACGGCAGTTACCTCGCCGAATACCTGCTTGAACTGGGTTATGAGGTTTGGGGACTGGTACGGCGCGAACTTGCGACGCTGCGCTGGCTGGAACCCATTGTTCACCGCATCGAAATTGTCTATGGTGACATGCGCGATGCCGAATCGCTGGCGGTGGCATTTCAGAAGGCCTGGCCAGACGAACTCTACAATCTTGCTGGCCAGGTGTTCGTTCCCACCAGCTGGGAGTGCCCGGCTGAAACGATGGACATCAATGCCGGTGGACTCGCGCGTCTGCTGCAAATCATCGAGCACCAGAAGCCCGACACGCGAGTCTACCAGGCCTCGACTTCAGAAATGTTCGGGAACACCGACGGCGCGCGCAGTGAGCAGACTCCTTTGCGCCCCATGTCACCCTACGGAATTTCAAAAATGGCGGCCCACCGCATGGCAGAAGTCTACCGGAATCGCGGGCTCTACATTGCCTCCGGCATTCTGTTCAACCACGAGTCTCCGCGGCGCGGGCCGGAAATGGTGACACGAAAGATTACACGGGCGGCAGCGCGATGGGCGCTGGGTGATCGTGCAAAACTCAAGTTGGGAAGCCTGCAATCCAGGCGCGATTGGGGATTTGCCGGCGATTACGTGAAGGCCATGCATGCCATGTTGCAGAACGGTTCAGCCAAGGATTATGTGATCGGTACTGGAATTTCGCACAGCGTGGAGGACTTCCTTCGGCAGGTTCTGAGTGAACTCCATCGGATTACGGGCGAAAACGTACCATCGGTTCAAGACTGGGTGGAGATTGACTCTCACCTGCTCCGGACCGGTGAAATCCTTGATTTGAGGGCTGACTCAAGCATGGCCCGCGAGGAACTGGGATGGCGACCAACGGTGGACTTTCCGAAACTGGTCAGGATGTTGGTGGAATCCGATCTTACAGCCGCCCAGGAGGCCATGGATTCACGGTTAAGGGCATAGACCCGTTTCCCCCCTGCCATGCAAACGTCCATCATGATTTTCCTGCATGAATAAACCGCAAAGGCTTCCCCTCCGCCCAGGGTTTGTAACTTAATGCAAAGCGAATACGCTGGCTTATTGGTGGGTGGCTGTATAGCCAGAATACTATGAAGGGATTCGGATCCGGATCAGACAGGTCTTGTTCACCCAGGATTTGAAAGGCTTTGGCTTCCGCCGTATTGGGGTTCGGCACAATCCCGTAGGTGACCTCCAACGCAAACTGGTCAGCCTGGTGTTCATAGTGGCGCGAAATGCCATTCACCAGAGGGGAGGACAAAAAGGAAAGGGCCGTCAGCACGAGCAGCATGACCGGCAAAGATGCCAGATCACCAGCGCCTCCAACTCCAGTGCCGTCGCCGCAGCGCTTGATCAACTTCCTGACCGCAACAAAACCCAACCCTATAAAGGCAAGGGCGACGAGTTCGATCAGAACAAATTCCTTGATGATATGGTGCAGAACGTAGTGCCCTGTCTCATGCCCCAGCACCAGTAGTGTTTCGTCATCTGTCATTTTTTTCAGAGTTGTGTCCCAAACCACCACGCGCTTGCTTGCTCCCAAACCGGAGACGTAAGCATTAAGAGCATTCGTTTTTGAGCTGGCATTCATCTCCAGAATGCGCGACCGCGGAATCTTAAGGTCGGCATGGTGGAGCATTTCCTCAATTCGGGTTACCAAAGCGGGCCTGGTAACATCAAGCGGCGTAAATTTATAAAAGAGAGGCTCGACAACAAAGGGTTCAATAAACATCAGGAACAGAGTAATGGGAACGGTGACCGCCCAAAAGTACAACCACCAGCGTTGCGGGCTGCGCCTCACAACCACATAAAAAATCCAGACCAGTAGCGTGCCGGTGATGATGAAGAGCGCGAGGCTCTTCCCCCAATCCGCCATCCACGAACCTAAGCCCTGCGTCATCAGCCCAAATTTGTGCTCGACGACGAAGTCCGAGTAGTAATCGAATGGAAACAGCACCAACCTGACGGTGAGAAAGAACAGTGGAACAAAGACTAAACATTGGACAAAGTGGCGCGAAGAGAGGCGGCGTGCCACGTCGCGAAAGGCCACGGCAATCTTTAGCCGCCAAAGAAGGAAATAGACAAGCAGGACCAATGCGAAACCCGAAAAATAGAGCGCATACTGGGTGCGCGAGTAGGATTTCGCTTGAGCTTTTTTCCGGGGTGAAAGTTCGTAGCCTTGCGGAACGGATGGAGGCTGAACTTTGGGTGGTGCCTCAGAAGCCCGTGCCTGTAGGGTAGAACTCCTCGCCGTCTGCAAGGGAACGGCACCCCAGGCATTGCCGCGAAAGCAAGTCAGTGCCAGCAACAGGAAAACAGCCCGCCCGAGGCAGAATTTCATCAAATTCTGGG
>JBJKQZ010000524.1:0-2702 GCA_046704865.1 Terriglobia bacterium | reverse complement strand
CTGCCGAACACAGTCATTGGCGTCAAAGGATTTTACCAGCGAGCTTTGGGCCTGGGCAAGAAACGAGGGAAGCTCCGCCAGCGTGGTGTGAGTGGCGCGGTACTCAGGTGTGGACAGGTTCAGGGCCAGGACGTCGGCCGCCATCGACAGCGCGGCCACGGGCTCTGAAGTGTAGTTCCCGTTATTCCAGTCGCGGGAAAACGTGATGGCGTGGAGTTCCGTTGTGTGCAGGAGCGAATCGTAGGAGGTGGGCCGCGGCGAGCCAACAATGGGAATATCCTCATCCATGAAGCCGGGATAAGAAACCATCCATTGAAAAGTCTGGTGCCCGCCCATGGAAATTCCTATCACCGCATGAACGTGGGAGATGCCTAAAATGCGGGTGAGCAGTTCGTGCTGCGACTTTACCATGTCGCGAATATTGAATTTGGGAAACTGCATCCGCGGCTGCGTTTTGCTGTTGGAGGGAGACGATGACACTCCATTGCCGAGCGCGTCAATCAGAACGACGTAATATTTGGAACTGTCCACCAGCTTGCCGGGGCCGACCTCACCCAGCATCCCGGCGGTCTTGCCCATAAACGCCGTGGGAAAAACTACGACATTGGATTTTTGGGCGTTCAGGCTGCCGATGGTGCGGTAACCAATCTTGAGATTTTGTATGACCTGCCCGTTTTCCAGGCGAAAGTTTCCGAGCGACGCGAACTTGAGCTGTTGCGCGGCGAGCGGGGCAGCGCAAATGCAAAGAATGGCGATCAAGACAATGCCGGAAGTTCGTGGCGTTTTCATTGTCATGCGTTTGATCTTCCTGTCACTGGGTTTTGCGTCAACTTGCCTGAGACTTGCACAGCTTGCAATATCGGGCGGAGCGAGGAACCCGGCTACGAACTCGCGATTGCTGCCGGATCCCTCCCTCCGCTCAGAACGACAGGCTGATACTAACGGATTGGGACATTACTGGAGTCTTTCAGCAATCCACTACGGTTTCACGCCCGGAATGCTCAAGTTGATGCTGTAGACGCTGGTGCTGGCGGTGATGTAAAGCGTTTTGTAATCCGCACCGCCCCAGGCGCAATTGGCTGCGCGTTCCGGAAGCTTGATGGTCGCGATATGTTTCCCTTCCGGAGAAATGATCCAGAGGCCGCCAGGACCGGCTCCGTAGAGATTTCCTTTTTCGTCCACTTTGATGCCGTCCGGCCCGCCGGGACCTTCGCTGGGATCGGCCTTGCAGAAGACCTTGCCGTTATCCACCATGCCGTTGGGTTTTACGTCGTAGCGCATCCAGACCATGTTGTCAGGGTCGGAGACGCCGATGTAAAGGTACTTTTCATCGGGTGAAAAGGCGATGCCATTCGGGCGAGTGAGGTTTTTGATCACAAGCTGAAGATGACTGTTGTCCGGCGGCGCACCCGGTTTGTGCGAGGCTGCATTCGGAAGACGGAAGACGCCGTTGAACGGCAATTCCTTGAGCGGGTCCTTATCGCCCTGGGTCGGCAGCCCGTAAGGTGGATCAGTAAAGTAGAGCGAGCCGTCAGACTTGTAGACCAGGTCGTTCGGACTGTTCAGGCGCTTGCCGTGGTAGCGGTCGCAGAGCACGGTGAGTTTTGCGCCGGGTTCCAGCGACTCAAGGCGAAAGATGTCACGCCGGGCGTGGCCTGCAACGGTGAGGTGGCCATCCTTGTCGATGGTCATGCCGTTGGAGCCAGGCTCCGGTCCGGGATAAGGTTTGGTCCCCTGATAGCCGCTGGGATGCAGAAAAACAGAAGCACCCTGGCCAGGGACCCATTCGATGATGCTGTTGTGATGAATTGCGGCAAAGAAAAGGTCGCCACTGTGAGACCAGACGGGGCCCTCCGTCCATTCATAACCACTTGCCACTTTCTCGACTTTGGCCCCTTGGGGGATGATGGCGTCAACCGCAGGATCGAGGCGGACGATCGAGCCGATTGTTGATGAAGCCGGTTGCTCTGCCTTTTTGGGGGCTTCCTGCTGAGAGCAGCCGGTGAATAGACCCAGCAAACACAATGTGACCAGCCAGCGTTTTTTCATGCGGGCGATTCTACTCCCGAGGTTGAGTGAAAGCAATCAAGACCTTATTCGGATTTTTCAGTCGCGACGAGGCTGGCGGGGATTTAAATGTGATTCACGTTGAATGAGGAGAGAGTGAACAGTCCTGACTTGCTTGCGGTGAGCCTTGTAGTGATCCTGTTGATCCGGACCGCCTGACGCTCGTCCTGCGGCCCGAAACCTGTGACGTACTTATTCTACGGTACGCTCAAACTTGCAGCTTTCATTGCGGCAGTAGCGGGTGGTTTCGCCGGTCTTCTTGTCGGTTTTTTCCAGCAGAATGGGCGAGCCACAGTCCGGGCAGGGTTCTGACACGGGCTTGTCCCACACTGTAAATTTGCATTCCGGATAGCGCGTGCAGCCGTAGAAAACCTTCCGGCGTTTTGTCCGCCGCACCACAATCTCTCCCGTGCAGCCGGTTTCCGGACACGGTATTCCCAGCGTTTCGCGCTTGACGAACTTGCACGTTGGATAGTTACTGCAGGCAACGAATTCGCCGTAGCGTCCGTGCTTTTTCACCAGGTTGTTGCCGCACTCCGGGCACTTTTCATCCAGTGGAACGTCGCCCACGGCGGTTGCCGCGCCTTCCTTGATCACAATCTTCGTGGTGTTGCGGCACTCGGGATAGCCGGTGC
>JBJKQZ010000523.1:0-2662 GCA_046704865.1 Terriglobia bacterium | reverse complement strand
TGCGGCCATCCTCCACAAGGGTTACAAGCGCTTCCTGAACCGGACCTCCCACCGTGGTGTCCACGGTACCGCTGATGCTGCCCACCGCCAGTTGGTTCGATGCCTGGCCGGCGGTTGAGCCCGATGTTCCCGTAGTGGTGGGCGGCGTGGCCTGTTCGTCCGGAACCGGCAAAGGCAGTGCGGTCTGCGCACGGGCGACAAGCCCGCAAGCCAGCAAACCCACGCCCGCAAGGGCAAAAGCTCTGGTTACCGCAATCGTGCCCGGGACCCGCCGGAGAAGAAGCTTCTGCCAACAGCCATCTTTTCTGCTGGATTTCATTCGTACCCTCAAACCTTTACCATTCTATCTTAATTGAAGTCTGATGCAGAATTTCGAGAAAAGGCTGGTGGGCTTGCACCACAGAATTTTTGCAGATAACCACACAGCATTTACGAAGTGCTTATTATCCAACGCGCGACGATGCAAATCCGAAGCTTAATGATATGCTACAAATCGAATTGCACACCTCAATCTGAGGGGGTGCGTACCACACGCGGGTTGCTCAAAAATCTCAAGTTGATGGCCGGGATGCCGGGCGACTCCGGAATTTGCCGGGCCGAGTACAGGATAGTATCCATATCATTGCCGGAAGGTAAGCATGGACGAGAAACATGTGCTGGATGTGATATCTGCAATCCTCGCGAGCGGGCTTGTGTCCGGAAGAGGCAAAGGAACAGCGAGGAACGCGGCTAAGATCTTTTTTGATGTCCGCGACGAACTGCTCAAGGGGATGCTTGACCGTGAACTGGATAGACTCCCGGTCTACCTTACGCAAAGCAATGCCAAAAGAGTTGAGCACTAGGTCGACTGGGCGGGTGTAAGGCGGCGGGCGCAGCTCCCGACGCCAGCCGCTGCAGAGGTGCCGCTGGTGATGGGACGCGTACGCCGCGCAGGGTGCCGGCCTCAGCTTGCTCCGCGGCCAAGCAGGACCACGGGTATGGTTTTCAGCAGGATTTTCAGGTCGAGCCCAGGCGACCAGTTGTCGATGTACAACAGATCCAACTCCATCCAGCGCCGGAAATTCAATTGATTCCGGCCTTCGAGCGCCCACAGGCAGGTGAGCCCGGGCTGCATGCGCAGGCGGCGGCGCTGCCAGCCTGCGTATTTTTCCACTTCTTCCGGCAGGGGCGGGCGCGGCCCAACAAATGACATATCGCCCTTCAGGATGTTGACAAGCTGCGGCAGTTCGTCCAGCGAAAATTTCCGCATCAAGCGCCCCACTGTGGTGCAGCGGGGATCGTTCCTGATCTTGAAAACCGGGCCGTCCAGTTCATTGAGCGCGGCCAGTTCCTCGCGCCGCAGGTCGGCATCTGCGTGCATGGAGCGGAATTTGTAAACCGTGAACTTCCTTCCACCCAGGCCGCAGCGCGTCTGGCGATAGAGCACGGGACCTGTCGAAGTCAGCCGGATGATGAGGGCGAGCAGCAGCAGCAGGGGCGAAAGAACCACCAGCAGGACCAGCGCCATGGTGAAATCGAGCAGGCGCTTCAGCAGCAGCAGGTACTCATTTTCCGGCGTGGTGGTAAAGGTGAGCAGCGGCATTTCCTCCAGCCGGTCGAGGTAGACGCGTGAAACGGCTTGCGGGAAAAAATTGAGCAGGACGCGTGTCTTGACGCCTTCCTCTTCGCAAAGCATGAACGCGTCCTCGATCTTTTCAATTTCGCCTTTGGCCACGGCAAAGACGACTTCATCGATCACGTGCCGCCGGACCAGTTCAGGCAACTGCGCGAGTGAAAAGACGGGGTATTCCCGGCGCAGGGCCGCGGGAGGATGGGGATTGTCATTCGCCGCGCTGATGCGGGCAAATCCAAAGATTCGCATCCCACGTTTTTCATTGGCTTCAATCGCCTGCGCAACCTCACCCACCTGCGAAGCGTCACCCACCAGCAGGAACTCGCGGTAGCCGCCAAAAGTGCGCCGGAGCGGATCGCCAAGGCGCCGCGCCGCAAGGCGAAAGGCGATCATGGCGAGGAGAAGGATTGCGGCATAGAGCGCCAGCAGCAGCCGGCTGATAAAAACCAGCTTGAAGGCAAACGTGGTGGCGAACAAAAGAGCAGTTCCCAGGAATGCCGCTTTGACCGGGTCCCAGAAGGTGCGCAGAAGATTTTCTTCCTGAATGTCGCGATAACTGCCCGTTGCCAGGCCCACGACGATCCAGAGCGCGACGGCGTAAGGAATGATCCAGAGATAGTTCGGATCGAAGTAGAAAGGCTGGGGCGAAATGAAGCCGATGCGGACCCAGTACGCCAGGGCAAAACTGGCGAGAGCAAGAGCGGCGTCTGCCAGCAGGTAGAGAACCCCGATCATCCTTTTGTGGCGGGAGAACATGCGCGTCTATTCCAGCCCGAACGGCATCCCTATCTTAGCAGAACGAAGGCGCTGCGGGATGCCGAGCGTAGATGCGGGCCGGGGCCTTTCGCCCCTGCCGGGCGGCCTGCCGGGATGCTTCGCTCCGCTCAGAATGCCAATGCATTTCCTTGCAAAAAGCGTAAAGCAGATTCCCCGCTGCGCTCGGAATCACACGTTCCGGGAATGTTTCCGAATCCGCTACGCGGCTGGCGGTTGATAGCTACGGCCCTTCCAGCGGAGGCCGGGGCCCGTAAGGCTCCTGAAGGCTGAAAC
>JBJKQZ010000522.1:0-5156 GCA_046704865.1 Terriglobia bacterium | reverse complement strand
GGCTATTCTTTGCTGACCTCAATCAGAAGATGGTTATGGATTGTGGCGGTCATTGTCGGGTTCTGTCCGGTAACCGTTCCCAGGTCTTTCTCGTGCTCGTAATCGAGCACCTTGTACTGACCGGACTTATCCAGTCCGCGCAATTCGATCTTTCCCTGCCAGGGGACCGCAGGATCTGTTGCATAGAAGGCGTAGTACATCTTGCCGTCTTTCCTGATGGCGTAAGCTTCCGGGAAGTCGTATCCGTAGGTGTAGAGGTTCAGGAATTGTCCTTTTGACAGCATCTTATCGTTGTAGATTGCAGTCCACTTTTTCCAGATCGCTTCCTTTTCCGCGGTCAGGTAAGCATATTTGAAATGCGGACCAGGATCAGGCCACACAAACTTTGTGCCGACCACGCCTCCAGTCCCCACCGTTGAAGCAAAGTCCATTCCTTTGTCGATTTCATCGCCACCCTTGAAAACGATGTTGGTCAATTCCACGTGGTCGCCGTAGACGGCTGACTCCGGCCCCAGAAGGGCTTTGTACATCTTGACTCGCCGCCGGACCTGAATGGATCCCACAGGATCTGCTGTCACGCCCTGGTCCATGTAAGGCAACCATGCAAAGTTGGGGGGAGTTCCGCAGGAGCAGCTTTGAGTGACGCTGTCTGGCTTTAGTGAACGGGTCGTTTCAAAAATTTCCTTATAAACTTGCGCCATGGCGCGAATGGAATCTTTGGGCGACTTGTGGTGATGTTTGGGATTGTAGCATTCGGGAATCGTATAAGCGTTGTCCAGCTTGTTGCCATCAAAGCCCCAATCGCGGATAAATTTCTCGGTCAGTTTCCTGTAGTATTCCTGGACCGCAGGGACGGCCGGGCAGAGCGCCGAGAGGCCGCGGACCATCTTTGCCGGTTTTCCGTTCTTGTCAAGAATCAGCCAGTCGGGATGCTCTTTGGCCACCTGAGCCACTTTATAGTGGTGCGACTCATATCCTCCGGAGCCGTCTTCGACGGCGATGGGCAGCCACCAGATCTGCACAAAGATTCCCTTTTGATGGAATGCATCCACCATCTTCTTGATAGAGTCGCCTGGGAAATTGTCAGGTCGCGGATTCCAGTCGCCGTAAGTGTCAAACCAGCGGTCGTCCAACGTTGCCCATCGAATGTGGAATTCGTTTAGTTTGGGAATCGTACCCAGCATCTGCTTCGGAGTGACTTCTGATTCGTACCCCCAGCCGCACCAACTGATCTGATAGTCGGCATCAGTGGGTTTTGGGATGTTCCAGCCCTCCTGTTGCAGCACCTCGGAATAAAGTCGCAGTGGCTCATAAAAATCACCCGAGTAAACGGCCAGAAATCCCCTTGGGGTTGAATAGCTCTCGCCGGGCTGAAGAGTAGCATCCGCTTGGAGAACCATGGCAGCACTGACCCGGCTGTTGGAAGTGACGTCAACCGGCAACGAAAGGACCCACGGGATGGTTTCGATGTGTCCAATGGCTTCTCCTACCTTGTCTGTCCAGAAGGCGACTACCGGAATTCCGCCACCCTCACCGTCGCGCTGCATGCCAGCCATCATGTTTTCGCGCGAATAATGGTCTGTGATTTCGACAATGTCGTCCTCGCCCCACTTCTCGCTGGAACCTTGAAATGACCACATCTGGTAGGGCGGTGCTGACGGATCGCTGAGGGATGCGTTGAAGCGGTGATGCTCGGCAACAACCTTGCCCAGGTTGAGTGGGTTGCTCCCGACATTCTTGTATGAAGTGGAAGTGACCAGAAGGCTGGGGAAATCGTCAAACACTTCAAACACCAGTGATTCTTCAAGGGCCGAGCCGCTTCCGGTTGTGCTCCTGCCGGTAATCTCAACCCGCTTGCCTTGTACGCCGATTTTACCGGTTGCAGCGCTGACCTTTACATGATCAAAGTCGAGATTGAAATCGGCAAATTCCTTTCCTGCTGCTGTCACGGAGTTGGAGGACTCCGGCCCGGCCCCAATGGGGTCATCCAGCGTGAGGCGTTTTCCATCTTTCAACAAGTATGCCTGGACATATCCCGAAGGCAGAATCTCAAATTCCGCGGAGGCGGTTCTGATTGTGACCGGGCCGCCGGGATTTGTACTGACGACAATCCTGGAAGGCGCTCCACCTGGCGAGGGGGAGATCGAAGAATTCTGGCAGGCAAACAAGGCAAGCGAACTTGCCAGAACAACACACTGCAACACTGAGGGAAACCGAGATGGTTGACGCATCAACCGTATCCTCCAGGCATAAGATATGGGACTCTGTGACGGTCCGTGAGGCGATTATACTTCAGTCCAATGATTGAGAGCCAACTTGACAGTGAATTGGTTGCGGGGCAATTCCACGAGACCTGTGGAGTTTGATGGCGCGCAGGAAAATCACGGGAGCTATTTGCGCGCGCTCTCATAACAACCGAGCACCCGAAGAAAATTGGTGACCTCTTCCAGATGCTCAAGCGCCTTCCTGCAGCGCTCTTCTTTAACGTTGCCGGCGAAATCCAGATAGAAAAAATATTCCCAGGGACGGCCGCTCAATGGCCTGGACTCCATCTTTGTAAGGTCGATATCGCGCAGCGCAAAAACGCTGAGACACTTGTAGAGGGCGCCCGGCACGTTGCGAGTGGAGAACACAATGGAAACCTTGTTGGCCCGTGGTGATACAACCGGCTTGGGAGAGAGCAGGAGAAACCGGGTGAAGTTTTCGCGGTGGTCTTCAAGATGTTTCTTCAGGATCCGCGCCTGATAGAAGGACGCCGCTTCGCGGCTGGCGATGGCGGCAGACCCGGCGGGGTGTTCGGCAGCAAGCATCTTGACGCTCCCGGCCGTGTCATAAAAGGGAACTCTTTCAACCTTTCGATTCGCAGCAAAGAATTTGTGGCACTGGGCGAGGGCAACGGGATGTGAATAAACGCGGCGCATGTTCTTCAGCGTGGTTCCTTGAAACGCGATCAGGTTGTGAACGATCCGCAGCTTAACTTCAGCCACGATATGCAGATCATTCTTCAGCAGCAGGTCGTAGTTTTCATACACTGAGCCGGCCAGAGTGTTTTCAATGGGCGCCAGGCACCGGGCCGCTTTGCCGCCGGCCACGCTTGCGAACATGGCTTCAAAAGTTGGGCAGGGCAGCACCCGAATGTTGCGGCCCAGCAGCTTGTAAGCTGCCTCTTCGCTGAAGGCCCCGCGTTCTCCCTGGAATGCAACCGTCTCTTTTTTCATGCTGCGAAAAGCTCTCCTGATTTTATGCGGCAAGGTAGTGATGCTATCACGGCAAAAGACACCGGACAATGGATGACCTTATCGATTGCCGCTCAAAAGCGCCGGAACAGATAATACTTAGACAAATGGGTTTCTGTCCCCAGGCCGGGGAGGGACAGGCACGGAACTTCCCAGCAATCCTCTGAAGAAGAAGTCGACACATGTCTGAGTGAGTTCTTCCTGTGTGATGGGACCCTCGGGGTTGTACCACTGATAGAGCCAGTTGATGATGCCAAGAAGGTTGAATGCGGCCAGTTCGGGTGAAATCAATCGTTCGTGGCCAGACTGATCCTGCACCTGCGCAATCAGATCTTCGAGGTAATGAATATAAGCCTTTTTTCGGGTGTTGATCTTTTTGCGCAAAGCACCTTTCAATGAGCGGTTCTCATGCAGAATCACTGTAATTTCCAGATCGCGGGCACGAACCACAAGGTCAATGTGGCCGATGATCGTCTCGCGCAGTTTTTCCCGCGGGTCTTGGATGGATTTGACTTTTTCGAGGACGCTCTCATCCAGAATGTCCATGCCGTAATTCATGATTTCAAAAAGGAGGCGGTCCTTGCTCCCCACATGATGGTAGAGCCCCGCTTTGGTAAGTTTGACGGCTTCTGCGATGTCCTGCATGGAAGCGCCGTCGTAGCCTTTTTCGTAGAAGACACGTGCTGCAATACGGCAGATTTCGCGGAGCTTCAGTTTGGGATCAGCTGCTTCACTCATAAGAATAACCACACTCAAAGATTGCGCCGTAAGTCTACCATAGGCGGACGACAGGAACGCGAGTTAAGAATTCCTGATGCGTATGGAAGGTTATTGCCTGCGGTCATTCAACTTGAGCGATTTGCAGCGGGCGCAGCGTGAGTGAAGCTTCAATTATGATTCCGTCTCATGGTTCGATTGCATTAGGAAGGTGAACGTTCGTCGGCATTGACGCGCGCATTTTTTTCGAAAATATTTTCGGCCCCGCAAAAAATTCTTTGACGCACTTAAGCGAAATCTAATATAGTGGGTGAGGTTACTCAACAGTAACTATGTGGGGCTTTCTATATAAAAGCCTGAGTCGTGCGCTTTGAGACTAACATCTCTGTTACCTGCTCCACCTTCTTTAGGCATTGCGCACACTGACTCGGGGCGGCAACAATCCTTCTCTAGTAATCGGTCTGTACTGCGCCAGAAGGAGACGAGCCAATAATGAAGTTAGGCATTATCAGTCCGCGAATTCTGATCCGGCGTGCCCTTTCTACTTTTCTTGCAAGTACGGGAGCAGCCCTCGTTGTGGTGGAAGGGAGTAGTCTGGTTGAGAGCCTGGAGGAAATTAAAAACTCCCAGGCTGACATTCTAGTTATCGACGTGTGCGGGCGCGACCTGGCCGACCTGCCTGATCCCATCCAGCATGGACTGAAACTCAAGATCGTAGTGCTGATGGATGATTTTGACGACGAGAGTTACTCGCGTGCTTTCGAGCTTGGTATCTGGGGTTGCTTATCCACTAAGCAGAGCCCGGCGGATTTCCAGAGAGCTCTCAGCTCGGTGGCGCGTGGCGAGCGATGGATGTCACGTCCTGAACCTGATCGAACTGCTAGCGACACCTCCGCAAGGGAAAATCCAATTGAGTAGGCTCCGGAAGAGCTGACTCCACGAGAGTGGTAAGTGCTGGTGCTGATTGCCAATGGATATCGAATTAAGTATATTTCTGCGCGTCTGATCATCAGTGAAGAGACTGCCAAATCTCATATCAAATCGATTTACAGGAAGCTGAATATCAAAGGCCGGCGGGACGCCATTTTCCGCTATTTTGAGTTCGTTCACACTCCAGTTGAAAGGGACGCACTGAAAAGCAGCAGATTCCCTGACGAAACTGCCGCCCCAATAAACCGCGGCAAGAATTAGGTAAGGCAATGA
>JBJKQZ010000521.1:0-2605 GCA_046704865.1 Terriglobia bacterium | reverse complement strand
CATGTGCTTTGTGTCCTGCTTCCTGAGCGGAGTTGTCGCGGTTCCCCTGATTCTAGGCGTGGAGCACGTACTGAGCCACGGCAACCACCATGTACAGATCGAAGCCCTGTTCAATAAGCTTAACTGGATTGCCCCCGCGCTGGCAGCAGTGGGCATTTTGATCCTCTGGGCCGGTCTTCGCGAGGCACGCAATCCTGAGGCGCCGTCGGGGGCGGGGCATCGAAGGGTTACATGGCGACAGGCCATCATCATGGGAATCCTGCAGGGTGTTGCCATTCCCTTCCGCGGTTTCTCGCGGTCCGGCGCAACCATTTCGGGCGCCCTGCTGGCCGATGGCGACCGCATTCCGGTTGAATCGTTCAGTTTTGCCATCGTCGTCGCCATCACTCCGCTGGCCATTGCCCGCGAATTCTATCGCCTGCTGACTACGGAGTCGGGAGCACACACCATCGTCGCCACAGCTATTGTTCCCAGCCTGCTGGGCATGGTCTGCGCCTTTTTCGCCGGCCTTCTGGCGCTCAAGTGGCTGTCACGCTGGCTTGAACAGGGCCGCTGGTACTGGTTTGGAATTTATTGCCTTGCAGCTTCAGTGGCGGTTGCAGTTCTCTACTTCCACGGATGGTAGAGGTTGGGGGACAGGCCGACTCTGAAAAGAACGAGGATGACAACTCCTGGCTCTCTTCGTGAGGGTTCATTTGACCACGCAAGGATTTTCCGCGCTTACTTCTCCACCCGGGCCAGCAACTCCACATACTTTTGCTCACGCTCTTTTTGATTGAGTCCCAGGTGTTTCTCCATCACTTGTGTGGTGTTCATGGAGCAGAACTTGGGGCCGCACATGGAGCAAAAAGCGGCGTCTTTGTAATAGTCGTCGCCAAGGGTTTCATCGTGCATGGAGCGCGCCATTTCCGGATCGAGCGAAAGGTCGAACTGCTTGTTCCAGTCAAACAGAAAGCGCGCATAGGAGAGAGCGTCATCACGGTCGCGGGCGCCCGGGCGCTTGCGGGCCACATCCGCCGCGTGGGCTGCAATCTTATAGGCAATGATGCCTTGCCTTACATCATCTTTATTGGGCAAACCCAGGTGCTCCTTCGGGGTCACATTACAAAGCATGGATGCGCCGTGCCAGCCGATCATCGCCGCACCAATGGCTGATGTGATGTGGTCATAGCCTGGAGCAATGTCCGTCACGAGAGGGCCCAGCGTATAGAATGGAGCCTCGTGGCATAGCTCCATTTCCTTTTCCACCTGGAGCTTGATCTGGTCCATGGGAACGTGTCCCGGACCTTCAATCATTACCTGCACGTCGTACTCCCAGGCCTTCTTCGTCAACTCGCCCAGCACTTTGAGCTCGGCAAATTGGGCTTTATCACTGGCGTCTGCCAGGCAGCCCGGCCTGAGGCCGTCCCCGAGCGAAAAGGAGACGTCGTACTTCTGAAAGATCCTGCAAATATCTTCAAAGTGGGTGTAAAGGAAATTTTCCTGGCTGTTTTCCGCGCTCCACTGGGCCATGATGGCACCCCCGCGGCTGACGATTCCCGTAATCCGGTGCCGCGTGAGAGGAATGAATTCGCGCAAAACGCCCGCGTGGATGGTCATATAATCCACGCCCTGCGCAGCCTGCTCTTCAATCACTTCCAGCATGATTTCAGGCGTAAGATCGCGAACCTGCTTCACGCGTGAAAGGGCCTCATAAATGGGTACCGTGCCAATAGGTACAGGGCTGTGGCGAAGGTTGGACTCGCGAATTGCGTGAATGTCGCCGCCGGTAGAGTGGTCCATCGCTGTATCCGCACCAAAGTGAACGGCAGCGTGAAGCTTTTCGAGCTCTTCCTGCATATTAGAAGTGGTAGCTGAATTCCCAATGTTGGCATTGATTTTGCACTTGGCGGCAACCCCGATGCACATGGGTTCAAGCTCGATGTGGCGGATGTTGGCCGGAATGATCATGCGGCCGCAAGCCACTTCCGAACGGATGGTTTCCGGCGAAAGATTTTCTCGCTTGGCGACGTACTCCATTTCTTCCGTCACCACACCCTCACGGGCATAATGCATCTGGGTTACGATGGGCCCGGTCCGCTTTTTGACCCACTCACTGCGCATTGGAACCGACATTGTAGTTTCCCTTCTTCGTTGATGAAAAGCTTTGCTCGACAAAGTTTCCTACTGGATGCGGGATGAGCCAGGAGCGGGCTCATCTGCAGAGCCGTCCTCCAGGCGTTTGCGTCCGGCGAACCCGTCTTCCAGACCATGCCAGTATTCAATTCTGCGCTCACCCTGTTTCCAGCACAGGAAAGCTTCCTGACCCTCGATGAGGCTTGGGAAATCAATCAGTCCTGCATCGAGATCCTTCACCAGACAGCCGGTCTCTTGAATCTTGGAGATCGTTTCAACAATCCTGTTCGAGGCATGGTCACGCTCAGCTTTTGTTCTGACAAGGTCGGAATACGAGGGATACGATCCGCCCAGGACCATGATCCGCGAGGCTGCCTTTGTCAATTCAGTCTGCGCGGCATCCACGGTCTGCTTGTGCTCCTGCGCCTGCTTCAGAAATCCCTCGATCAACGGCAACAGTTGTTCTGCTTCATGACGGCTGAAATATTTG
>JBJKQZ010000520.1:0-7205 GCA_046704865.1 Terriglobia bacterium | reverse complement strand
GGCCTGCCCGCGCAGTTTCGCGAGCGCTCCATGCGTTTCCTCGCCTGGGGTCTCTCGCTGGCTGGCGGCGTGGCAATTTGCGGCGTGGCATATTTTCTGCTGAAGCCCTTTCCGGGCCCCGAGCGGGTTGAAGCTGCGTCCGAGGCACACGCGCAGGCGCCTAACATCGTCTTTATCGTTCTCGATACGGTGCGGGCGGACCATCTTTCGTCTTACGGTTATTCGCGCCCGACCACGCCGAACATTGACCGCCTGGCCCGCCAGGGTGTGCTCTTTGAAAACGCCATTGCGCCCGCTTCATGGACGCTTGCTTCGCACGCATCCATGTTCACCGGCCTGCTGCCTCACCAGAATGGCGCGGACTGGTGGCTGCCCCTGCCTTCGGGCCCGCGCACGATTGCGGAAATTCTGGGTTCCCGCGGATACACCACCGCCGGCTTTGCCGCCAATCTCGACTATTGCCAGCGGGGCTGGGGCATTGCGCAGGGCTTCGATACCTATGTGGATGACAGCGATTCATTCAGGCACAACCTGGCCGACACGCTTGTGGGAACGTCGATCATCCAGCCCGCCTACCAGCACTTCTGTCGCTTCGATTATATGGAGCGCCAGAACGCTCGCCAGATGAACCGTGAAGTCTTCCGCTGGCTGCGGCACCGCCCGGACCGTCCTTTTTTTCTTTTCGTCAACTACTTTGATACGCACGTCCCCTATCTCACCGAGCCTCCATACAACCGGCGCTTCGTCAGCGCTTCCGGCAAGGTGGCTCACAGACTTTTCGATGACTTGCAGGCTGACGGACCGGCGCGGGAAATCACCGCCAGTGACCGTGCTGCGCTCGAAGCCGCTTATGACAACTGCCTGGCTTACCTGGATGCACAGGTCGGCCGCCTGCTTGAGCAGCTTAGCAATTCTCCGGAGGGCCGCAACACGATTGTCATTGTCACCTCCGATCACGGAGAAGATTTCGGAGAGCAGGGCTATTACAGCCACGGTTACAATCTCTATCGTGAAGTGCTGCACGTCCCGCTCATCATTGCCGGGCCGGGCGTTCCCAAAGATGTCCGCGTCACCCACCTCGTACGCACGCGGGACCTGTTCTCCACCGTGCTTGATCTCGCCGCGGGCGGCAAATCGCCTTTCAGCCGCGAAAGCCTGGCGCGCTTCTGGAACCCTGCGTTCAAGCCGCAGCCCTATGATGATTTTGTTGTTTCGGAGCTGGTGCCGATCTTCAACGAGGGCGGAACAAAGGCCATGATCAGCCTTACCACGCCCGACTTGCAATACATCTACAATTCGAGCGGCCGCCAGGAGCTTTACCGCTGGACCTCCGACCCGCTCGACCAGAGTGACCTTGCGCAAGCCCCCGGTTCGCAGGCCGTGATGGCGGGTCTCCAGAAGCAATTGATTCAACTGCTGGCGCAGTCTTCCGGCCCCTGGCGCGACCAGAACTACCTTTTCGCGCGCGGGCCCAGCAGAAGCTCCTTCCTGCTCGACGTCCTTTCAGCCCGCAAGAGCATGCCGCCCTCACCACTGCCTGGCAGCCTATTTATCGGCGCATCACAGTCTTTCTTCAAACCCAACGAACCACTGGCCCCCACGCGTCCCACCCAGCCCGACCGCGAAACCCTGAAAAGCCTTCCCTATCATTAATGGAGCGCTCTTGATGCAGTTGCCCCCTGTGATCGCCGGCCTGGCGGCCTGAACAATCCCTCTCGCCATTTGGCCCTGGCAATCAAATGACACCAGTAGAGGTGCGGAATTAATGAAACTTGACTTCACCAAGGCTGGTGATATCCGTCACTGTGTTTCGATCCGGATTCGGGGTAAAGTTAAACTATCAGAAATGATCGCTTACTGACTTGATCCTGCGAGACGGGCATGGATGAGGCCCGATACCTTGGGGGAGGCGGAGAGGACCCCATGGAGAGCCAGCAACAATCATGTCTGAGGATCGCCCGGCGGGGAGTTGGCATTATCAGCCGCTTGCTGATTGTGGCCGGTGCGGCGCTTCTGGCGTTTTACGCAGTTGCCGCAATTCACAGCCTGGTGATGTCGCGAATGGCGCTCCGCCAGTTTTCACAAGACCGCCAGACAAAGAAACCCCGTCCTCCACTCAAGGCTTCAATTTCCACGCAACCCCCTGCCGCCCCTCAAATTAAAGAGCAGACTGTTGACTTCAGCCTCTGGTCGTCAAAACGGATTGCGGCATATAAGAAAGCCTTTGCCAAACAGATTGCCCCACCGGAGGCCGTGCTGGAGATCCCCAGGATCGGGCTCGAAGTGCCTGTTTTTGACGGGACAGACGATCTGACGCTAAATCGCGGCGCGGGGCGGATCATAGGAACAGCCCAGCCTGGCCAGGGAGGCAACCTCGGAATCGCGGGCCACCGGGACGGGTTCTTCCGGGGCCTTAAGGATGTGGTGGTTGGAGACAGCATTCAACTGGAAATCGCTGGCGGCACAGAAAATTACAGGGTTGACCAGATACAAATCGTGAAGCCGAATGACGTTCAGGTCCTGAAAGATCGTGACCTTCCCACTCTTACCCTTGTGACTTGTTACCCGTTCTACTACGTAGGCAACGCCCCGCTTCGCTACATTGTTCAAGCCTCGGCCGCGGGGAATCGTGCGATCCAAAAGCCAGGGGTTCAGTTCGAACCAACGGCTGGGAAACCTGGGAACTAAGAGGAGGCAAAATGAAGGTAAAGAATCTCAAGGGAAGACCGATCCTGGCCTTACTCTCCGTGGGCCTTTTTCTGGCCTTCACGGTGAGTCTGATGGCCCAGGTAGAGACGGTAACAACATCAACAGCCGGAGAGACGACAAAAGAGGTGGACGTGGAAAACGCAGAAGTCGTCTATATTGCGGGCAATGACCTTGTTGTCAAGATGGAAAACGGGGAAATCCGGCACTTTCCCAATCTTCCGGAAACCGATAAGGTCCTGGTTGACGGCCAGGAAGTCGGAATCCATGAACTCAAGGTAGGGTTGAAGCTGCACCGTACGATCACTACCACCACAACCCCCCAGGTAATCACCAAAGTGGAGACCATCAGGGGAAAGGTCTTCCACGTCACACCACCTAGATCCGTGGTCATAACCATGGCCAACAACAAAAACCATGTGTTCAAGATCCCGGAAGGGACAAAGTTCGACATCGATGGGCAGGAAACCAACGCATGGGGCCTCAAGAGAGGTATGGAGGTGAAGGTAACCACCGTGACGGAATCACCGGAGATGCATGTGGCGGTCCAGCAATTGACGAGGGGCACGTTTCCAACGGCGCCACCGGCTGAAGTTGCAATGCTGATTGAAGAACCGACACCTGCACCGGTTGCTGCTCCGGAGCCTGCTGCTGAAGAGGCAGCCCCTGAGAGTCTGCCTATGACAGGGAGCTATCTGCCTGCAATCGGGTTTCTCGGCGTGCTGCTACTATCGCTGGGCATTGGTCTGCGGGCCATCCGGGCAACCCGCTGATCGGGAGTTTCGAGGTCGGTAACCGGAGTTAATCCAAAGTCTGAACCAACCAGGCAGGGCCGTCCGCAACTGGCCGGTCCTGCCTGACATCCTTCAGCAGCCCGCAAAGCGGGCGAAAGACATTAGCCCATGGCGCGAGCCATGGGAAACGGGGCACGCAAAAGCTCACCAGCCCCGGCAGGGGCGAAAGATTTAGATGGTCAGGAATATAGCCGGGAATCGTGCAGCGCAGGAGGTCGTCCACGCCTGCCTTAAGGGAACCTTTCAAGTAACGTCTTTTGAAACGGTGGATCGAGAGGATAGATGTACCAGAAGTTCGTCACCATGCGGGAGGGTCCGACGGAATGATTCAGTGGTGTCCAGATTGCCTCGCCATTCTGCGCAACGATGGCATTCAGGATTTCGTAGACCCGCTTGTTCTCCAGATGCAACGTGATTTTCATAGGACCCCACTGGCCGGGCGCTACGCTTCCGCCGCAGCCGGAATGAGGATTGATCTGCTGGCCGAAGGCGCATAGCAACTGAGCATCAGCAAAGTGGGTGTCCAGGCCATCCACATCATATTTCCGGATCAGCGTATTGAATGGGTTGGAGGGATTCCGACGGGCTGCTGGGGAGTAAATGTCAACCAGCCCTTGCGAAAAATCCACCTGGTACCCCGGCACAGAGGGAACCAACGCCGCAATCACCTGCCTGACGCTCTGCCCCCGCAGCTTCAGATGCAGCGGTTTGCGTAGAGCACCGCGGTCAAGATACTCGATGGCCATGGGCAACCTGTACCGGTACGCTATCTGCACAGCCAATTCGGCCATCGAGCAGCCACGGGCGTCAAATCGTAGCACCCTGGCCTGTAACTTTTTAGTGAAGCCGGGCGCAGCTTCAGGCCCCCTTCGCCTCGGTTTCCTCACTCCCGCGGACCCTGCGACGGAGGCAATGGTCAGCGCGAATGCCAACCTCGCGGTCATATCGACTTTTCCTCGATGCATTCGGCTTCGCCCCCATCCACCCGCATCTTAGCACCTTGCGTCCCCACCAGAAATTAAACCCATAAACCCTCAGGCCGATTCCGACGATTTCCTCTGTTGGGGCTTGTTGCTTTCGCGGCCCCGCATCTGTTCCGGCCTCTATGCAAATTTTCTCCCGCAAAAATCCCGGGCGGCGCAACGATGGCAACGGTAGTTACGGTCAGAGCATTCCTGACCGTGGACCACTTGAGACCTCACAAACCCACGGTAAACCTGAAACCCGGCTGACAGCGCCCGTCCCTTTCCCCGACCGCAAGGATTACTACGCTCTGGCAATTCTGGCCGGGGCCGTGGTGCTGATATTCTGGAAAGTCCTGTTTGATTCCCAGATGCTTTTTTACCGCGACATCCTGAACCAGAGCTATCCCCTGGCGCGCCTGATCCACCGGATCTGCCGCGGCGGCCGGCTGCCGCTCTGGAACCCTTACCTGAACTTCGGCCAGCCGATTCTGGAAGATCCCAACGCGCTTTTCTTCTATCCCACGACGCTGCTGATTGTGCTGCTTCCGGTCCGCCTGGCTTTTCAACTGCACTTTGTCCTGCACTTCATGCTGGCTGCGGTTGGAGCGTATTGGCCGGCGCGCCGCTGGCAACAGTCGCACCTGGCGGCGTTTTTCGCGGCACTGTTTTTTGTCTTCAGCGGGCCGGTGCTTTCGCTTGGAAGTTTTTATAATGAAGTCGCCTGCGCTGCCTGGATTCCCTGGGCGCTGCTTGCCACTGACCGCGCCCTTGCGGGCCGGACCATCCGTCGCTGGCTCCTGTTGACGCTGGTCTTCCTGATGCAATTCCTGGCGGGTGAGCCCTTCACGCTGCTCGCCACGTTCGGGCTCTGCTTTGCCTATGCGCTGTTCCAGGCGGGATTTTTCCGGCGGCCCTTCGCCAGGGCAAACCTGCGGGTGCTTGCGGCGTTTGTTGCCTCCGGCGGCCTGATGGTGGCGCTCGCGGCGGTGCAACTGCTCCCGGCCACGGTGCTGCTGCGGCGCTCACTGCGCGGCGCCATAGGATTCCCTTACAGCCAGAACACTTACTGGTCGCTGCATCCGCTTCAACTGATCGGGACCCTCGTGGCGGGGTTTCCCGATCCCATGTTCACGGCCTCGTCATTGTGGACGCCGGTCTTGAATTTTGACAACAAGCCCTATTTCCCCTCGCTCTTCCTGGGGTTTGTGCCGATCTTTCTGGCCTTCATCGGTTTTGCTTTGAGCCGCGACCGCCGCCGGCGCTTTGCAGGCTGGGCTGCGCTCGTCGTGCTGCTGCTCGCCTTCGGGCGGTTCACTCCGCTTTACCGCCTGGCGCTTTTTGCGCTGCCCATTCTGAAGCTGGTGCGATTTCCGATCAAGCTGCTGGTCCCGGTGATGCTGCTGGTGACGCTGCTGGCAGGATGGGGGATTGACGCGATGCGCCGGCCAGAAGACTGGCGACCGGGAGAAGCTGCGGGCGTTCTTGCCTTTCTGAAGGTTGCAGCGGTTGCGGTATGGTGCGTGTGGGTGGCTTCCTGGTTGGCACCGCAATGGGTGGAAGTTGCAGCCGGGTGGTTGCTGCACCACTCGATTATTTCGATGGGGATCAATCCCATGGGAGCGTTCGGCCCTAAAGCCGTTCAATCTGCCGCGCAGTACTTTGTGAACATGCTGCACTGGCAGGCGCCGGGAGTCGCTGGAATGACTTTGGGCGCCGCGCTCTGGTTTGTGGGGCTCAAAAAGTGCGATCCTCGCGCACGCATGGCACTGCCGGCGGCGTTGCTTGTTGGCACGGCTCAGCTTGTCCTGGTGAATTACTCCGCAAACCCCACCGTCCCGGCTGCTCTTTATGCTTATCACCCGCCGGTCATTCGCCATTTTGGAACTTCGCAAATGCCCTATCGTTACGCCGACATATTCGGCGGGCCTCCGCTGGCTGCGGTTTCAAACGGGGCTCTCGAGCAGTCGCTGGATTTTGAATCCGTCCCCGCCGCACAGAATCTTGATGCGCCAGCGTTGTCGGCTTTCCAGGAACGGCTGCTGCTGGAACATGGCGGCATGCTGGAAAATGTCGAGGGTATCTCCAACGTCGATCCGGAATGGAGCTTTCCGGTGCCGCTCTACCAGTTCTGGGTCTTTGCGTTGCACAAGGTGCCGGGGCCGGACCAGACGCTCTGCCTGATGGGCCGCAGCAACGTGCGCTACCAGATTCTTGGCCTGGCGCGGAACTATGTAACCGCGCAACTGGTTGCTCCGGTAGCCGACGGCACTCCCTTTCCAAGTTATCTCTATGAGAACCGTTGCTTCCTGCCGAGGGCCTACGTTGCGGGCAGGGCCGTTGATTCACACGGCCCGGACGAAACGCTGGCTCGATTGTCCGATCCAAACTTTAATGCTCGCATCACCGTACTGCTGGATTCCAGGACAGGCCGCGAGACTGAATCGGAGGATTCTGCACCCGCCGGGCAGGTGGAATCATTCCACCGCCAGACGAACAGCGTCACCTTACGGGTGAATCTTTCGCGCCCCGGCTACGTGGTGCTGCTCGACCGCTTTGATCCCAACTGGCACGCGACAATCGACGGGCATGAGGTTCCGATCCTGCGAGCGAACCTTCTGTTTCGCGCAGTTCGAGCCGATGTGGGCCGGCACGTTGTCCGCTTCTATTACCGGCAGCGCTGGCTTGCGGCGGGTCTTGCGATTTCGCTTGGGGCGCTCGTGCTTTGCGGAGTCCTCTTCCT
>JBJKQZ010000519.1:0-5390 GCA_046704865.1 Terriglobia bacterium | reverse complement strand
TTCGTACGCATCGCGGTCAAGACCTCGCACAGGTTTCAGTATGCTGACCGGCGGCGCGAATGCGGGATCGCGGTGGAATGGGCGCCTGAAATAGCGCCAGGCGCTGAACAGGACTGCCAGATAGTAAAGCAGCGAAATAATGGCACCCACCGAAACGACCCATTCAACCAGGTGTAAGTGTAGATGCATTGCCATCGTCCTCTTTCAGACGCAGACCAGCGCCACTCCGACGCAGACGATTATGACGCCAATCCATCTGTTTCGATTGACGTGCTCCCCCAGGAGGAATTGAGCTCCCAGGGCGCCGACGGCATAACTGGCCGCCGTGGCAGGAACTACCAGGCTTACATTGGCCCAGGAAAGCAGGGCCAGCAGGGAAAAGAACGCAACGGCCATCATGCCGATCCCAATCCACATCCACTTAATCCGGAAGGCCTTGCCGAGGAATCGCAAGAGATTTAAGGGAGTAAACCGCTTGACTTCGCCGACGGTCTTCATGGCAAGGGACAAGGACATGTCACCGAGTTGTCCCGCTACCACCACAATCACAATAAATAGAGCCGTTCGAGCCGTCATGGATTTTGATTCGTGCTGGGGTGTGTACCCCCAACTACGAAAACCCCCAGGCAGATCAGGCCAACGCCAATCCAGCGCGTCGTTGGAACGTGTTCGCCAAGAAAGAAATAACCCATCAAGGCCACCAGAACATAACCAATTGCTGAAGCGGGCGAAACAAAACTGAAGTCCGCCCAGGAAAGCACAAGCATGTAGCTGACCAGGAAAAGCATCAGCAGGCCGATTGCGAGCCAGATAGTGCCGCTGTCAAACGCTCTGGCAAAATAAGCAACCGCCGTTCCCGGCGCCCAACTGCGGAGCTCACCCACTTGCTTCATTCCCTGGCTCAGCAGAACGTCGCCGGATGACCCAAAGGTGACCATCAATGCCAGCAGGATGAAGGTCTTGCCCCGCTGGCCCTTCGATTCAGACATGCACTCCCGTTTACCCAAGCTCAAGAATTTGTCGGCGGACCGGAAGCCAGGTCAATGGCCGGAACGCTGATTGAAGCCTGCTTCTGCGGGCCTTTGTGCGCGAACTTTAGGCGCTCAGCCCGCAGCCGAAGGAATTCCACAGCTTCGTGGTACAGGCGCTTGCGCTCATCGCTGTTCCACAGGGCGTTTTTGGTGATGCGCCACACAACGCGGGGGCGGAAGTAATACTCGTCGTAAAAGCGGTTCACCCCGTCCATCATTTGGGCAGTGGAAAGGCCCGGATATTCGATGTGCGGCAACTGATGGCCGTTGGTGTCCGACATGGGGTTATTCACCAGATAGCCGGCCTGGAGCAACTGGTTGTACATCTCCGTGCCAGGGTAACCGTGTGCGATGGAAACCTGGATGGTTTCCGTATCCAGTTCCTTGGCAAAATTGATGGTGCGCTCGATGGTTTCCGGAGTTTCGCCCGGCAACCCGATGATGAAGTCGCCGTGAATCGCGATTCCCACCTTCTTGCAATTCTTTGCAAACCTGCGCGCCATTTCAGTGGTGGCGCCCTTCTTGATGTTCTTCAGGATCTGGTCGTCGCCGGACTCAAATCCCACAATAAAGAGCCTCGCGCCTCCATCGGCCATGGCTTTCAGCGTTTCGTAGTCGCTATGGTCGCGGGCCGTGCAGGACCAGCGGAACCCCAGCGGCTTGAACTTCTTTGAAAGTTCCAGAACGCGGTCCTTGCGGATGTTGAATGTGTCGTCGTCAAAAAAGAATTCCTTTGCCTGTGGAAACAACTTCAGCGCCTGTCGCACTTCGCTGACCACGTTATCCACTGAGCGCGTGCGCCAGGCATGGCCGGAAAGAGTCTGCGGCCACAGGCAGAATGTGCACAGCGCCGGGCACCCGCGGGAGGTGTAGAACGAAACAAACGGATGCATGAGAAATGGGACGTTGTAATTCTCAATTGTCAGGTTGCGCTTGTAAACTTCCGTGGCAAACGGGAGGCGGTCCAGATCTTCCGTCTGGAGTTCTTTGCGGGGCGGGTTGTGGACAATCTTGCCGTCCTTGCGATAACTGGCGCCGAGAATCTCACTGAGCGGCTTGCCCTGCGCAAACTCCACAACGGCATGGTCAAATTCGCCGCGCACAATGAAATCAATATCCTCGCTGGCCATCAGGCTCTCATTGGGCTGGATCTGCACGGGAGGGCCGACAAAGGCAATCTTCAAGCCCGGCTTGCCCTCCTTCATCCGGCGAGCCAGCTTGAGGTCAATCTCAAATCCAACCGCGGAAGTGAACAGGACAACAAATTCGTAATCTTTGGAGATTTCTACGGTCTGTTGCTGGGAGACCTTGTGCGGAGGAGCATCCAGCAGACGACTGCCAGGCAACATACCCGCGGGATAGGTCAGCCAGACGGGATACCAGTAAGACTCAATTTCGCGCGTCGCCGGCCATCTCGAGCTGGCACCACCATCGAACTTTTCAAAGCTCGGAGGATTCAGCAAGAGCGTCTTCAAAACAGAGTCCATACAAACTCCCTTCTATTCTTTTTCACACCTGGGACAACCATGCTTGCCCATTCCCGCTCGTCGGGGCTATTGTACACGAAAGACTTAACTTTTTTCGAATTTCCGCGCTGCGAAACGGGCATTAGTTCCTTAAACATCCCACGTTTCAATTCTACAGCCTCGCGTGGAAACCGACCATCAACTTCTGCCCGCAATTTCTCCTCATCCCGGGTTACTTCCCCGCCTAATTGCTGTCCAGGCGGTGGAGCGCATCCTGCGCCGGCTGATTGTCCGGGCTCAACTGGAGCGCGAAACGGTATTGGTCGATTGCCAGTTGTTTCTTCCCCCAGATTTCGTAGATCTGCCCCAGCCAGTCGTGAGCTGCCGCATGGGGTGGGAAATCGTCCCGTGGAGGAGAGTTCGCCAGGTAAAACCTCAAACTCTGCTCAGCTTTTGCGAGGTCCTGGCGTTTCATCACGTTGGCCACAGCGCTGTAATAGTCCACTCGCGGATCGGACGGCGACACTCTCGTAACAGCCTGGATGGCAGCCTCAATTTCCGCCGGTTTGCCATCTGACTCATAGAAGTCCGCAACCTGGAAATAGGGCTCGGCCCGGTCCGGCCTGGCCGCAAGAACTTTCTGGAATTCCTGTGCGGCAAGGGACGTCTTGTCCAGGTCCCGCCAGTAAATAGCGCGCGCGAGGTTCCCTTCCATGGCATTCCGGGAAGCAATGGCGTCCACCTGCTGCCACGCTTTGTCCTTGCTACCGCCCAGTATCCAGGGTGCCTGAAGATAAAATTCCATCAAGTCGCGCCGGGCCGCCAGATTGTCCGGATCCAATTGCACTGCCGTCTGGTACTCCAGCTTTGACTTTCGGGCAAGCCAGAAACTCCGGGCCTTGTCTGCCTTCAGGGCATAAGACCTCGCCAGCCAGAAGTGAGACTCTGAACAATCGGGCGCCAATGTGACGGCGCGTTCGGCAAAAGTAACGGCCTGGTCATAATTCCCAAGGTTCAGGTATGAGCGTGCCAGCCATAAGGTGGCCTGGGCATCATTGGGGTTCCTCGCTACCTGCTGCTCGAAGACGGACATCGCCTCAACGTATTTGCCGGTATCCAGCTCATTGGCAATAGCGGGCGTAGCTGGGCAAGGGCTGCCCGCAACGCCGCCGGAGGCCCATCCCGTGGCACCCAGCGCGAGGGTACAAAGCAATACTGCAAGAAGTTGTATTTTGAGTGACTTCATATGTCAACAGATTGATTGGCTACATATGTGAGGTGACTTTAGGTGGGCCTCCGTTGTGGAAACAATCCATAAATACAGCATTTTAGCAAAAACCTTCGAAAAAGGTACAGGGGGTAATTCGTGTGCCTGTACAACCCCCTTGTGAATTTGATGCATCGTTTCAGAAGATGGCAACATCAATATGTGAAGGATTTGCGGCCAGCTGACGGAGCAATATTCCTGCAACCCGGCAATGCCTAAGTCTCCGGTTATCTTGACGCTGTAAAGAGACCATGAGAGGATTAGATTTACAGGGCATGTACCGGGAAAGGATGATGACAAAACTATGAACGTGAATGCTCACGTTGAGAACTCTGTATATACAGAACCCGGAACGCTGCTTTTGCTGCGGCCAAGGGGGTTCTGCGCGGGTGTCATTCGCGCTATTGACGTTGTCCGCATGGTTCTCGATAAGCTGGGACCTCCGGTCTATGTGCGAAGAGAGATTGTCCATAATCGGTATGTCGTGGACGAACTGGCAAGCCAGGGTGCGGTTTTTGTTGAAAACCTCGAAGAGGTCCCGACCGGAGCCCTCGTTATTTTCAGCGCTCACGGGGTGTCGCCCGCAGTCCGCGAGGAAGCCCGCGCTCGACAACTTCGCATCATTGACGCCACCTGCCCGTTGGTCACAAAAGTTCATCTGGAAGTAATCCGCTACGCCCGCGAAAACTACACAATTGTTCTTATCGGGCATCGTGACCACGATGAAATGATCGGAACGCTTGGAGAAGCTCCCGAATCAATACGGTTAATTTCCTCCGTAAAAGATGTGGAAACCCTGGAACCTCCTGATCCGAACAGGGTAGTCTACCTGACTCAGACGACGTTGAGCCTTGATGACACGGCAGAAATCGTGACCCGGCTTAAAGAACGATTCCCCGCCATCATTGGTCCGCCCGGACAGGATATCTGTTACGCCACCCAGAATCGCCAGATGGCCGTAAAGGCCATTGCTCCTAAAGCGGATGGGATACTGGTGGTGGGGGCACAAAACAGTTCGAATTCAAACCGGCTGGTGGAAGTGGCCCGGCGAGGAGGTACGGCAGCTTACCTGATTGGAAACGCTGACGACATTCTTCCTGAGTGGGTCAATGGTCACCGCCGTATTGGAGTCACCGCAGGTGCGTCAACGCCTGAAGTCCTGGTCCGGCAGGTTGTCGATCGCTTGAAGGAATGGGGCTTTACGCGCGTTGAGGAAATAGAGTGGGTCGAAGAAGATGTCCGCTTCGCTCTGCCTGCGGAGCTGAAGGCCTGAAGAGGTGCAAGAGAGGGTAGGCGGGGGATTCATGACACAGGAAGCGGGAATCGAGCTTGAGCCGTCCCGGAGCGGACGCGCAGTCACCTCAACGGATGCAGACCTTGATCTTCGGCTCCAGCAGGCTATTGCGCGGGCGACGGAGCACCTCCTTTCTTTGCAGGCTCCGGAAGGTTACTGGGTTGGCGAGTTGCAGGCAGACTCGACGCTGGAGTCAGACTACGTATTTTTCCTTCACGTCGTAGGCCGGTTCGATCCTGATCGCATTGCAAAACTGGCCAATTACATTCGCCGCAGGCAGCTCCCCGACGGCGGCTGGAACATCTATCAGGGCGGGCCTTCTGAACTGAACG
>JBJKQZ010000518.1:0-3555 GCA_046704865.1 Terriglobia bacterium | reverse complement strand
CGGCCCACGCACAGGCCGGTGACGAATGCGATGCGGTTGTCCACAACAATGGTCTTGCGGTGGTCGCGACCGAGCCAGCCAAAGGCGCTGTCAATACGCGGCGGGTTAAAACACCGCACCTCCACTCCGGCGCGCCGCATCCGCCGCCAGAAGCTCCAGCCGCTGCGGGCAATGGCTCCCATCCAGTCATAAAGGACGCGCACATGGACGCCTTCGCGCGCCTTTTCAGCCAGCAGCACTGCAAATTCGCGGCCGATATCGTCATCGTGGATGATGTAGCTTTCAAAATGAACAGTGTGGCGCGCCTGCCGGATGGCTTCCTTCCAGGCCGGATAATTCTCTTCGGCGTTGCGTAGCAGGGTCACGCTGTTGCCGGGAATTAGCGGCGCTCCAGCCGCACGCGAAAAGGCTTGGTCCGCAAAGACACGCATCGCGGAGAGAGTCTCGCCTGCCAGGGGTGGGATGGGATTCTCAGGCACAGCCATCAATTACTATGATATCGCGCGGAATGCAAGGAATCTCGTGCAGACTTGGACGGCTGCTGGATTAAGCTGAAACCCGAACCGGGTGTATGGGATGTGATGGATGGACGTACGCCGCCAATGCCGGAGAAAGCGTCTCTAAAGCCAAACGATGGCGCTCTGATGCGGGTGTGGAATCCGGGCAAGACTTGCAGTAGCATTGCGGGCATGAAGAAGCCGAAGCCCGGGAAGCGAACCCCTGAGGCGAAATCGAAGGCCGCTCCGAAAACCATCGACGATTATCTCGTCGGCGTGCCCGAACCTGCTCGCACGACGCTTGAGAAGGTCCGCGCGGCAATCCGGGCCGCTGCGCCGCCGGAAGCCTCAGAAGCGATCAGCTACGGTATGCCCGCGTTCAGGGACAACAGGGTGCTGGTTTGGTTCGCCGCGTTTTCGGACCACTGCAGCCTGTTTCCGACGGCGTCAGTCGTTGAAGCCCTGAAAAACGACCTGAAGGGCTACCACCTTTCCAAAGGGACCATTCAATTTCCCGTGGACAAGCCACTGCCCCCTGCACTCATCAGGAAAATTGTGAAATTGCGTGTGGCGCAGGCGGCGGCCAAGAAACGGCGTTAGCGCGGAAGCCGGCGAGACTTGATTACCCTTGCTCGGACCACTCTCGGGCGTTTAGCCTGTGGCGGCTGAATTGAACTTTATGCGCTATTCCTTTTTTTTATTCCCGTGGGTTTGACAATCCCCGCGTAAGGGACGGTTATTCAGAATTTGCACTACCTCTTCATATCCGGGCAGAAATCCATAATTGTAGCGGGGTGGTAGAGCGAAGACATATTTCTGGTTGCGTCCAAGTTCGCCGGGTCCGAAAGGGGCTGCGGTAACGTTGAGTTCTTCGTGCTGGACGGCTCGCCATTGACCCGTAGTGAATATCATAATCGGGATATCTTGCCGCGGGGCGGCGGAAGTCCAGCGAGGGTCTCTGATGGAAATTATGGGGCCCTGTTGAGTCTTTTCAGAAGCGCTCGCATTGATGGGGTAACCTTGCCAGTGACTTACTACAATCGAATATCCGCGCCAACTCTCGGGCAATGAAAAGCAGAAGCCGTATTGCGGATTCCTGTACTCTATCGGCGGCCCACCACCTTTCGCTTCAGCGCTTCCAGATTGGGCAGGACGCTTTTGAGGGTTTGCGGCAGCCTTCGCAAGTGGCACGGTCGCGCCGGAAATGACCATGCCGACGATGAGTACTCGTGTTGCAGTCGAGAATCGCATACCCCCAATTGTACTCCTGGGTCAATGCCGGCGAGTCCCTGTCATCTCTGCGGTACTGAGTGTAGAACCAACCACATGGTAGATTTGTAAAATTGTTTCTCGTGGGACCGGGCTTGTGCCCGCGTTAGCCGCGGGCCATCAACCGCTCGCGGGCGGCGGTTTCGGTGGCGAGGTCGATGCAGGTCCATGCCATGGCGAGTGCGCCGTCGGCGAGAGCCTTGTCTGCATCGGGAGTAATGCAATGCGCGGTAAACTCCGGCTGATGATTGACGGCAGGCAGGGAATTGATGCCAATCATGGGATGAATGGAAGGTATAGCCAGGGAGACATTGCCCATATCTGTGGAACCACTGGGCCGCGTTTCCCACTCGCTGTGTTTCGGGAACGGTCGTCCCAATGTTTCGGAGTTTCTGCGGTAAATCTCTGCTATGGCTTCATCATGGAGCACCTCGGCGTAAGGCTTGTCGCCGCCCACGATTTCCATCCGTGAACCCGTTGCAAGCGCTCCGGCCTCAAAGCAGCGGTGAACCCTGGGCCGCAATTCTTTCAGTTGATCCAGCGTTTCAGAGCGGATGATGTACCTGGCCGCGGTATGGGCGGGAACAACATTGGGGGCAGCGCCACCGTTGGTGATGATGCCGTGGATACGGTCCGTGGATCGGATATGCTGGCGCAGCAGGCCCAGCGCGGTTTGAGCTATGGTGAGGGCGTCCCCTGCGTTCACTCCCATTTCCGGAAAAGCTGAGGCGTGGGATTCCTTGCCCGTGTAGTGAACCTCAAACATGGAAGCGGAGATCATCTTGGCGCGCAGCAGGTCGAAAGGCGCCGGGTGCACCATCATGGCCGCATGAATGCCGTCAAAGCCCCCGCGCTCCAGCAGCAGGATCTTGCCGCTGGCATTGCACACCTCTTCCGCGGGAGTGCCGATCACGGTGACGGTCAGGCCTACATCATCTGCTACCTTGGCCGCCGCCAGCGCCGCACCCACCGCAGAGGCTGCAATGACGTTGTGTCCGCAGGCATGGCCGATGCCGGGCAGGGAATCGTATTCCGCACAGATTGCAATGTGTAGCGGTCCAGAACCTGCGCGGGCTCGGAAAGCCGTGGGAAGATCGCAGACGCCCTTTTCCACTACAAAACCTGCGTCGGCCAGCGATTCACAAAGCCAGGTGGAAGACTTCTCTTCTTCAAAGCCCAGTTCAGGATGGGCATGGATGCGGTGGCTGAGTTCCACCAGCGATTCCCGTGAAGATTCAAAGCGTTCGCGCGCGCCAGATTTTGCATCCATTGCCGATTCCCCCTTGTGGTGTTGAAGCCGTTCACAAGATTAGCACACGGACGGTAGCGTCCGAAAAGGTTCGCCTGCCTTTTGCAGTTTCATCTGGCCACAGATAGAATGTGCAGGATGCGATCAGAATTTACAGGATTTAACGACATCGAACTAGTGGAGCCGCCGCCGATGCTGGCACGGATTGAGGCCAGTACCCGCGCACTGGGTTTCGAATTGGCTTCCGAGGCTCGAACCGGCTCCCTGTTGCGGGCGCTTGCGACCTCAAAGCCGGGTGGGCGGCTGCTGGAGCTTGGTACCGGCACCGGCGTCGCAACCGCATGGATACTGGCTGGGATGGACGCACAATCAAAACTGACCAGTGTGGATATCAGCGCCACGCACCAGCAGGTGGCGCATGAGTTCCTGGGTCATGACGTTCGCCTGAAGCTCCTACTGGAAGATGCACATCTGTTCCTGAATCGCCAGCCCGCGTCGAGTTACGACTTGGTTTTTGCAGATTCCATTCCTGGTAAATTC
>JBJKQZ010000517.1:0-8284 GCA_046704865.1 Terriglobia bacterium | reverse complement strand
CTTCGCTGTTGCGGAACGACTTGAAAGGGAATCGTAACTGGTTGAAGGTATTGCTACACGGAACAAATTCAAATCGTAGCGCTATAGGCTCTCGCGTCACGGCGCACTATGGCGGAAAGTCACAGGTACAGACAGTTACAGCGCAATCGAGTTTCTACTCTGTCGACGACCGTCGACTGCATTTCGGGCTGGGCTTGTCTCAGACAGTTGACCTGGAGATTCGGTGGACTAATGGTGATAGTGAGAAGTTCTCTGGCCTTTCGCCGAACCAGTTGCTGGTCATCCAGGAGGGGCACGGGATCGTAAAAGCGGAAAAATGGTCCCATCCTACATGAATCCTTTGGGGAGCACCGTGCGGTTTCGCTCTGATCATCCGATGCCACCGGACACGCAGGGCTTCCATGGTGCGAGGGTTTTGTGTTTGGCATGGGCTCTTTACAAACCTGCAGGGAAAGAAATTGGGCACTGGGCCATGGTGGCTCAAAGTTGCTGAAAAGGAGAATCGCGTGAGCAGAACTGACGAAACGGCTTTAGTGCCGGTTATAAAAAGACCGAATTGGAGTGCAATAAAAGTAGCAACACTGATCGTAAGTCTTTGCCTGATGATTGTCTTAATGGCGGGTAACGCGAGTGCTCAAGGATCGGAACTGGCCGCAACCCCGCCTATGGGCTGGAACACCTGGTACGCCTTTGGCTGCCACGTTACGGAAGCCGATGTGAAAGCGGCGGTCAATGCAATGGTTTCCAACGGAATGAAAGCCGCCGGTTATGAGTACGTAAGTCTTGATGATTGCTGGCAAGGCAAGCGGGACGCGAATGGATACATCCATTCCAACAACCGCTTCCCGGACATGAAAGCGTTGGGAGAATACATCCACAACCACGGCTTCAAGTTCGGAATCTACTCCTCCCCCGGTCCGAAAACCTGCGGTGGCTTCCCGGGAAGCTACGGATTCGAAGAAAAAGACGCGGAGACTTATGCCAAATGGGGAGTGGACATGCTCAAGTACGATTGGTGCAGTGCACGAACAGTCTATAAACCCAGCCAGACTGAGGCGGCTTATGAAAAGATGCACAAAGCCATACTCCACGCAGGTCGCCCCATGCTTTACAGCCTGTGTGAGTACGGCATGGAAGCACCCTGGATATGGGGACCGAAGATTGGGGCCAACCTCTGGCGGACAACAGGGGACGTAAGCAACAGGATAGACTTCCAGGAATACGAGAGGATGATGTTTGTGGGTTTTGGCCAGGAAGGTTTGCAGAAGTATGCGGGGCCTGGCCATTGGAACGACCCTGATTTTCTCCAGATTGGAAATCGTGGACTTAACCTCAATGAGGACAAGACCCAGATGAGTTTATGGTCTCTTCTTGCTGCCCCTCTGTTTTCGAGTACTGACCTCACGAAGTTGACTCCAGCGCAATTGGCTATTTTGACCAATCCCGAGGTGATCGCTGTCGACCGCGATCCCGAGGGAATTCAGGGTCACAGGGTAAGCCAGTCGGGCCCTGTCCAGGTTTGGGCGAAGCCCCTAAGTGGGGGGCGGATGGCCGTCGGCCTTATCAATTCCGGAGAATCGCCGTTTCCTGCCTCGGTTAATTTCAGTGAGATCGGCTACTCTCATCCCGTACACGTGCGAGACCTCTGGCAGAAGAAAGACCTGGGAGTTTTCCAAAGCAGCTTCAAGACCACGGTGCCGAAGCACGGTGTTGTGCTGATTGAAATCCACTGACGCTGATTCCTGAATGGCAACTCTTTTGTGCGCGGTCCAATGGCTCCGGGCACATCGTCATACATGATGTTGCAACCCGATTCGTGGAAACGAATCAACCTTTCGCAAAGGGTATAAGAGGGGAGCGGGGAACTTGTCTTCATGGCTGGTCTTCGTTCCCCTTCTTGCGATTGCAACCTTGCAGCATCCCCGCCAAAGGAGCAAATGATGAGCATGGAAGTTTCTCGCAGGAAATTTCTTGAAGGCGTTGCTGTCAGCAGTACGGCAGGCGTTGGAATTCTTAAAGGACTCAGCCAGGTGGCCAAGGCAGATCCAACCTCCGAAGACTCTCCTCTAAAATCTGCAGTAGAGTACGATCCTTCTGCGGGAATTTGGGCTCTGCGAAGTGGGAACGTGGAATATCGACTGGGCCAGCAGGAAGGGATTATCTACCTGAAGTATTTCGGCCCGGCGGGCCAGCCCGATTGGGATATAGTTGCGAGGCAAGCGGGGCCGCCAGGAAACAAGAGTCTCCGTTACGATATCGATGGGCTAGCTGAAGGCGAGAGTCTGCGCCCGGAGAACCTCAAACTTGTGTCCCATGAGATTCGACGCCCAAAGGAGGATGTTGATGAACTGACCCTGGTTTTTGAGCAGATTAGACTGCCGCTCGAGATTTCAGCCCGTTACAGGACCTGGGGGCAAACCGGAGTTATAACACGCCAAATGACTCTCCGGAACAAATCTGAGGGCCCAATTCACATCAAAGAATTTCCTTCACTGGCATGGCAACTACCCCCGGGAAATTACGATCTCACCTACCTTTGGGGTGGGTGGGCACATGAACGGCAGGTAGCCAACGAACAGCTTGGACCCGGCCGACGATCGTTTACGATGACGCGCGGCAGGTCCACAAACGGATACTCTCCCTGGTTCTGTTTGTATCACCGGGGACTCGGAGTTCGATACCTCGGGCAGCTTGCCTATTCGGGGAATTGGGAGATGTACTTTGAACAATATCCGGACGGCCAGAGCCTTGCGCAAGAGAATCTAAACGCCTCACTCGGGATGCGTTTTGATTTCGATGGCCCCCTTCAACTCGCAGCCGGTCAAACTTTTGAAATTCCATTGGTCGCCTTTACCGCAACCAGCGGAGACATGGACGACGGTGCCAACCAACTTCATCGTTTTCAGCGCCAATACGTGGTTCCGCGCACACCGACCAACAATCCTTTACTGGTTCAGTTTAATTCCTGGTACCCATTTCCGGGAGAAATGAATGTCGAACAAATGAAGCGTTGCGTGGACGTTGCTGGGCCTCTGGGGGCTGAAGTCTTTGTGCTGGATGCCGGATGGTTTAGCAGCAAGAATTGGAGCCGTGAACTTGGTGATTGGAATGTCAATCCTGTGGCCTTCCCCAACGGCATGGAGGAACTGGCCAGATACGTGCGCCGGAAGGGCATGAAATTTGGCATTTGGGTCGAGATCGAGAACTTGGGTGTCGATTCAAAGATGTTTCGCGAGCATCCAGACTGGTGCCTGACCTATAATGGCAAACCATTATTGCTTGACCAGCGATATCCGCTCAATTTTGCCAAGCCTGTAGTGCGGAAATGGGCCGCCAGCATTATTGACCGCTTCGTTCGAGACTACGGAATCGAGTGGCTGAAGATAGACTACAATATCGATGTCGGAGATATGTTCGATCCGCCGGCTTTGTTTGCCCGGCCTGGCGACGTCCTATACCGAGACCGAACTACCTACTATGAATGGTTGGACGAGATCAGGTCTCGTCACCCTGATCTGATGATTGAGAATTGTTCCAGTGGCGGACTGCGATTTGATTTGGGAATCATTGGCCACACACATACAACGTGGCTATCAGACGAGGTAAGACCAAAGCCCTCAGTACAACTTGCTTATGGAAGCACGGTGGAGTTTATTCCGGAAATCTGCAACCACTGGTTGGTGGGTGACAAGAGGAATGGGGAGGTCGACCTCTCGAATCCTGAGGGCTGGTGGGATTTCCTATTCCGGGCCCCCATGACGGGCCAGTTTGGAATCTCAAGCCGGGTATTTGACTGGAGCCCTGAACTGAAATCGCGGGCGAAAGTAAACATCGATTTCTACAAGAAGGTCAGGCACGTGATCATGGGAGCAGATGCGTACCACCTGACGCCGTGTCCAGACCACGACGATCCTACCGGTTGGAGCGCGATCCAATATGCCTCACCGGACCGGAAGCGTAGCGTGCTGCTTGCTTATCGGCTCGCATCAAGTGTTTCTACGAGAGTTTTCAAATTGCGCGGTCTCGCTCCCGGTTACACCTATCAAATTTCAATAGATGGGGCAGGTCGAGATAAACTGGCGGGCCAGACATTATTGAATGATGGACTCCGGGTCGAACTCAAGGACCCGTGGCGAGCATCAATTATCGAGCTTTATCAAATTCCTTAGTGAAGCTTTCAGCTTTTGTTATGGTCGCCGGGCATTTTGACCTAGGATGAGCTGCATCACCCCTCCCTGGCTTCAACCTTTCTGCCTGCCGTTGTTTTATGCGGCGGGAAGCCCGAACAACAAAATAACATTCCCGTCGTTTGGGTCGGGGAAGTGTCTGCGAAGGGCCTTTTGAAATCCCGACCGGATTCTCGCATCTACTCCTTACGCAGATCCAGGACGTTTACCGAGAATCCCGCTACGTGATTATCAGCTAGTTTGACGTTGCGGGTGCGGGAGCCGATTCTCAGTCCCACGCGCTTGAGCGGCTGTCGGGTTTCTGTGATGTGGTTGCGTTCGATGACGGCGTCTTTTGCGACGCCTTCCACATTCACGCCAACGCCCGTTTCTCCTCCGTTGTCAATAATGCGGTTTCCTTCCGTGCGGTTTCGATCGGGTGAATAAGCCGGGTCATCTCCAACTCTTTCAAAAATTATGCCGACCTTTCCGCTGTTCCGGATTTCATTGTTCCTCACCACGTTGTCAGTGTCTTTCTGCCCCAGCCGGACGCCATATTCGGAGTTGTTCAGAATGACATTGTTTTCCACCAGTCCATAACGCACGCCCCAGCAGAAGTAAAAACCAATGAAATTGTTTTCGAGCCTGTTGTTGCGGGCGATGGGCCGTTGGGAGCCGGTCCCGGAGTGGATCCCGAACCCCACATTGTTAAGGCAATGGCAACTTTCTATCAGCACGTCGTTGCAGGTTTGGGCGCTGATGCCGTCTGCGCAGGACTCCCGTGAGATGACATTGCGCATTTGAATGTGGTTGCTCTTGTTCAGCCAGATCCCACCCAGGATGTTCCCCCAGTTATGATAAAGCGACTCCTGTTTGGACCGATTACCGTCCAGCGCAATGTTTTCAATCAGGACGTTTGAGACGCCGTCCACGTTGAAAAGCGGGAACAGCGTGGCGATGGTGGCCTTGCCTTTTATGGTGAAGTCATCATCGCTGAGCGGGCGGTCCAGCTTGAACCGGTTGCCGTCGCGCGCTACCAGCGAACGCTGGATGAACCATGCGCCCTGATGCCATTCATCGATAACCTGCAGGCAGACTCCGTCACCCACCTGGAAGCCTCGCGGGTCGGCCAGTACAACCTCCCGCTCCCAGGAGGTCGAGTCCTGTGCCAGCCTGGTCTTTGTCTCCGGCTCCTTGATCAGTACAGAATCCTGGCCGCTGCCAACGATCCGCACACCGGAGCGTAGCGAGACCGAGTTGCGCATATGATAAGTTCCGGGAAGAATATGGACCGTGCCGCCGCCCCATCCGGCAATGTAATCCACCGCTGCCTGGATTACCTTCTCGCTGTTCCCCACCAGGTCGGCTTTTTCGGGTCCGACGGTCACGCTGAGGGCGTCCCAACTGGACTCAGCGGTAGGATCCTCGCTGGGCATTGTGTCTGCAGGGTGGGTCTGCGCGACCGCCCTGCCGGGCCGTGCAAATGCACCTCCTACGAGGGCGGTCGCCGCGCCGATAAAGCCTCGACGGGTGTATTGAGAACGAACTGGACTGGCCATTGCCTTTCTCCTCGTAAGTGGTAATTGCCATTCTGAAAGAGTACTAGCGAACTTTCACTACAAAGTACAGGAAGGGTGGTTGTACGGCCTCAAACCAGTGTGGGACGCCGTGAGGAATGATGATGATGTCTTCGGGGCTGAGGTGATGCGGCGTGCCGCCTTCAATTGATTTGCCGCGAACCTCTTCCGGGGTGATATCCCTTGCATCCACAACTTTCCCGCCGGTCACAAAAGTTGCCGTCCCTTTCAGGACGTAAATGATATCAGTATCTTGGGTGTGTAACTCAACCTCGCCCGGTCCGTCACGCCGCGCTGTAAACACCTGGTAGATTGCATTCCCGGCATTGCCCTGGACCAGTTTCTCTCCCTTGGCAAAGGCGGCGTCTACCTGTTGGTGCGGGTAGTATTGCACCCTGTCCGAAGACGGCTGTTCCCGGCCGCTGACTTTGATGACACCTACCATCAAAACACCGAGTATGCTCAATCCCCTAAACGCGTGATTAAGTATGGTCATACTGCATTCACCTCAATCTTGCAAGCAATTTTCACTCATCATATCTCTCGAAGCCTGGTTTATCTCCTGGACGCAGGAGTTTTGCTGAAATCATAAACGAAAATACCCCTGCCCACTCCAGCAGGGTCACCAACTTTGGCCATTTGAAAAGCCATGTACCGGCCGTCATCGCTAACCACAGGGTTGGTTGCTTTGTAACCCGGGTAGTCATTAAAGTACGTCAGACGCTCAAAGTGCGCAGAGCCGTCGAGGCGCAGTTTATAAATGTCAATATTCTGCGAACCGCCTTTGCCAATGTGGCGGTTTGATTCAACGCAGGTATATTCGCCGTCCGGGAAAATTCCTTCCGGCTCTTCATAAGTGGGAGACTTGGAATAGTCCGTGATTTTCCCAGTCTCCAGATTGATCCCCATCACTTCCGTGCCGCGGTATCCGTAGGCGGAAAACGTCAGTTCTTTTTCGTCCGGCGGGCGGAAGTTCTGTGTTTCAAGGCTCGCCTTGAAAGAAAGATTCCTGCTGTCAAGCACCAACTTCTTATCTACAAGCATTGGAACGCCGCCATCATAATGGATGTCCGCCATCCAGATTTGGGAAACGCCATCCGGCAGATCTTGCGGATTGGTCTCATGATTGAGCGTCCAGGCAATCTTCAAATGTTTCCGGGAAACCGCGGGCCCTTCCACGCATCGGGTTCCCAACGCCACGGGCGGGCCTTCCAGGTCCTTGTTCAAGACCCAAAGTTCGGCGTACTTTGTGCGGCTCGGCCAGGGATTCTCAGGGTCAAAGTGCCGCGCGCCGGAGAGCAGGATATCACCGTTGCTAAGATAAAGCGCCCGCGTGTAACCCGCGTTGAAATAATTCAGCGTAACAGGCCGGATGACTTTTGTGTCCATGTCCACTGTAAACGCCTGGCCGAAGGTCTTCTCCAGGAAGAGGATCTTTTTCCCGTCCAGCGACCAGTCCGCGCGCTGGCCGAAATGGGTCATACGAGTGATCCAGGGCGGTAGATGGTCTGCGGGAGATCCCTTTCGAACTTCGGTTCCAGACGCCACTTCGCCTGTCGGTGCAGCGCGCCCGGGACTGCTGTGGGCAGGCATCATCAGAAATGCCGCAGCCGCGGCGACAAGCACGAGCGACAACACTCGCTTCATTTTTCCTCCTCTCTATCAACGCATCATCGCGTGGGGAAACAGGAAGTAATAGAGCAGCCCAATGCAGATCAGAACTCCCACCAGGACCAGGGTCCAGCCCATGTTGTGGCGGATCACTTCTCCTTCGTTCCGGACATATCCGGTGGTGGCGACTCCCACGCTGGCCGTCTGCGGAGCGATCGGCTTGCCCACCTCCGCGCCCACCGAGTTCAGTGACGGCGCCAGCAGCGGCGGAAAGCCCAGCAGGTTCCCCACCATCGCCTGGAACGCCCCAAACATTGCATTCGTCGAAGTGTTGCTCCCGGAAAGCGCCACGCCAATCCATCCCAGTATCGGCGCCACCACGATGAACCAAACTCCCAGTGTGGAAAACGCGTAAGCGAGCGAGGCTGCCATGCCCGAGTAATTGAAGATGTATGCGAGCGCGAAAATAAACACGCCCACCAGCAGCGCTCCCCACATCTGTTTGAGCGTCCGCTGGAAAACCGATTTCAGCACCAGTTTTCCAGGCCGCAGCATCAGCGTGATCAGCACCCACGAAACCATGATCGACGTGCCGCCAATGAACGGCTTTAAGCCAAACGAGGCGCTGATAACCTTGTGGCTCAGTGAAGAGATTCCCTCCACCCGGAAGCTCTTCAAGGTGACCCCCGGCAGCGATGACCAGGGACCCGTCCAGAGCACCACGACAATGACCAGCAGAAAGAACGGCGCCCAGGCCGCCACCACCCGACGCCGGCTGAGCCCGTGGCCGTTTGAATGGTGAGCGCCCGCGTCCTCCACGGGAATGCCGCCGTACCCCAGGGTCTCCTTAGGTTTCCAGAAGCGCAGCAGCACCAGCAGGGCAACAAAGCAAACAACCGCTCCACTGACGTCCGGCAGGTACGGGCCAAG
>JBJKQZ010000516.1:0-3605 GCA_046704865.1 Terriglobia bacterium | reverse complement strand
TTGTTCTACCGGTGCTTGCGGTTGAGATTTATCTGTTTGCGCCACGCGTGGTACACGAACGCCTTTGGCTGGCCTTCCATCCGGAGCGGGACCCGGCGCTGGCGATCCGTTTCCAGATGTGGCATGCCGGGCTGCGCATGATCCAGGCCCATCCCTGGGTTGGCGTCGGGCCGAATAACGTTCCCGAAGTTTATGATCTTTACCTGGGCAAGGGCGAGGCGCCGATCGCTGGCTATCACAACCACCTGCACGACAATTTTGTCCAATTGGGGGCAGAACGCGGCCTTCCTTGCCTGATTGCGTGGATCTGGCTGATGATAGGCCTCGTGTGGCAGGCATGGAATATCCGCGCCCGATGCGAGTCTGGCCGTTGGTTCATTGATGGAGCAATTGCGGGGTGGCTGGCATTTATCGTGGAGGGCTTTTTTGAATTCAATTTCGGAACTTCGCCCGTGCTGATGCTTTTCCTTTTTGTTGTTTCAACCCCTTTTGTTGTGGAGCGGATTAAGATTGAGGGAGGCCACAACCCGCCGCCAGTTTGAACCGGTGTGCGATGCCGCTGAGCCGCTCGTCATTGCGCCCTCGTCTCACCGCCAGGGCGAGCATTTCAGTCTGGATCATCAATGTCTACAAAGCACCAAATGTTCCGGAGTTCGATGGTGGTGGGGATATTCTCCTCACTTGGCAGTATCACCGGCATTCTGGTGGAAATCAGCATTGCTGCTAACCTGGGACTTTCAAAAGCTTCAGACACCTTCTATGTGGCCTTCACGATTCCCTACATCATTACAAATCTGATTTCGGCCACAGGGCAGTTCTCGCTGGTTCCATTTTTCTCTTCGCTTGAGGCTCAACACTCGGAGGAGGAGGTCTGGCGCGGCTTAAGCTACGTGGCGAATATTGTATTCTTTGGACTTGGAGCGCTGGCGCTGGTGGGTGCGCTTGCGGCGCCCTGGCTGGTGCGAGGCATCGCACCGGGGTTTGCGGCTGACCAGTCGCGGCTGGCTACCCATCTCACCCGCTGGTTATTCATCATTATCATCCCGGCCGGTGTGGCGGAAATCATGCGCTCATTCCTCTTTAGCCGGCATCGTTTTGCCATTCCCTCCTCGGCGAATTTCTTCCGCAATGTTACCGTGGTCCTTTGTATCCTTCTTGGCTTTCATCGCTACCAGTACTACAGCATCATATTTGGATATCTGGCGGGTTACCTGGTGCAATTTGCGGTACTTGGCGGGCAGGTTTTGATTTCGTTCCCGGTCCGTTATTCCATCAGCTTTCGAGGTTCGGGAGAAGCTTTCCGCAATTTGCATGGAGCGGGACTGGCGCAAATGGCCACCGCGCTGTCGTGGCAAGGCGTGGTAATTGTGGAGAGGATTATCGCTTCGTTCCTGCCTCCCGGAACCCTGACCGCGCTTTCTTATGGAATCAAGATCATGAGCACGATCGCGGAGGTCCTGGCCGGCAGTGCGGGAACAGCGGCCCTGCCGAGGCTCTCCAGGGCTGTGGCGCGCAAAGCGGACGTAGAGGTCCGGAGCGCTTTGCGTGACACCCTGGAAATCAGCCTGGCCATGGTGGCGCCGTTCATGGTGTTCTGCCTGATGCTGAGCAAGAATATCATCCGGCTGGTCTTTGAGCGCGGACGGTTCACGCACGAAGCCGCGTCACTGATGGCGCTGGTCTTTTTTTACTACTGCCTCAGTTTGTTGCCTTATGCCGCCATGCGCCTGATGAACTTCTACCTGTTCGCGCGGAATGAAGCCAAGGCCTTTTTCCGGCTAGCGGTTTTCCAATACGCCCTGAACATTGTGTTCGACCTCTTTTACGTTGGCCTTCTCCATCTGGGCGCGAAAGGAATTCCGCTCGGCATGGCAACGGCAATCGTTGCGGCGTGCGCGCTTGCCTGGTGGCACGATCTTGGCAAGCTGCGCGATGCTTTTGACCGTGCACTGGCACAATTTGCAATCAAAGTGGGAATCGGGTGCGGGGCGGCGGCACTGGCTGTGTGGGGTTTGCGCGCGTGGATGGCAATCCCCGCAACAGGCCTGGGCAACTTTGTTTTTCTGTGTGTCACTTGCGGCGCCGGCAGCATCACGTACCTGCTGGTTCTGATTGCTACGGGCACAATTCAGCCTTCGCAGTTGAAATTGCTCTGGCAGCGTCCGGCGGGCGCATGAGGGCGCAGCGGTTCGCGGGTGCGCCACTTTTCCCCAAAGTAGGGCAGGGAAGACGTTTTGTCAGGCAGTCGGGTAGAATCGTTGTATTTCCACCTTGCGCCACGCGACGGGAGGATATCTGAAACGCCTGACCGACGTTTCTTATTGGGAAGAGAGCTGGTGGACCCAGAACCAGCCGGAAAAACTGCGACTGGTTCGCGACTTTGATTATGAAACCGTCCGCCTGCTCGGCCGCGTGTGCCGCGAACTAAGTGCAGCCTTCCCCGAATCGCCGGTCTCGGTTCTCGAAATGGGAGCGGGCGGTTCACGCGTTCTCCCTTATGTTGGACGCAGGTTCGGTTGCAGAGTCTTTGGCAGCGACTTTTCACTGAGCGGGTGCCGGTTGCTGGGCGCCAATCTTGTACTACAGGGACTGAGACAGTCCGCGATCTGCGAAGACCTGTTTCAGTCTTCACTCCCGCCGAATACCTTTGGCCTTGTTTTCTCTTGCGGCCTGATCGAGCATTTTGATGATACGCGCGCCGCAATCATGGAGCATCTTCGTGTGGTCAGGCCCGGCGGACGACTTCTCCTGATGGTGCCCAACTTTGAAGGCGTGCAGGGCCGCATCTGGAAACATTGGGCCCGTGCTCTTTGGGAGCGCCATCGCGTGTTCGGTCGGCAATATCTTGCGGATATCCTGGAGGATCTGAAACTCGAGTCGGTAGAGACGGGATACCTCGGCTCATTCTTTATCCACGTCGGGATTGGTGATGATTGGACGCTGGTGAAACGTTGGCCCCGCTGCCTGCAACATCTGGTTCACTATTCAGTGCGGTTAGTGAACGGTGCGCTTTCACTCCTGTTCCGGTTGCTGCCGTTTCGGCCGCACTCGCGCGCTTTCTCGACGGCTTTCTACGCCACTGGAATTAAGCCCCGGAATGATACGGCATGAAGGCTTATCGCGTTCTCGTTGTAACCAACCTGTGGCCTACAGAAACTGACCCGGGCTATGGCAGTTTCGTGCAGGCGCAGATGGAATCGCTCTGCCCGCTGGGAGTGGAGTTTGACACTCTGTTCATTGATGGGCGCGCATCGCGCTGGAACTACCTGCTCGCCATCGGCCGCATGCGCACTATGCTGCGGCGGAACAACTATGACCTGATCCACGCGCACTTTGGGCTTTCGGGCTGGGTGGCTCGGTGCCAGATGCGCGTGCCCGTGGTGGTCTCCTTTATGGGCGACGACGTGCTGGGTCGCCTGCGAAGCGACGGCAACGTCACGCTCTATGGAAGGTTCCTGCAGGTTTCGAGCTTGCTGCTGGCGCGCATCGTTCAAGCCAGTATAGTTAAGAGCCGGGAGATGAAGTCGACCCTTGGGCTTGCCTCCGCAGAAGTCATTCCTAATGGCGTGGACCTCAACGCTTTCCGGCCGATGGACCGCGATGAA
>JBJKQZ010000515.1:0-2794 GCA_046704865.1 Terriglobia bacterium | reverse complement strand
AGCGTAAGAGCTCCATATCGCTTTCTGACCCTCCTGCTCGCGAAAGTGAGCGTTACGCTCGTTATTTTAGCGGTCATAAATTTCCAGCAGAGAAGGGTCTTTCAGCTCCCAACCGATGGTGTTTCATGGGTTACCACTCCGCAGGGACTGCGCGCTTGGAGAGTTGCGCCCAAATCCCCAGGCGAGCGGGCCGGGATTGCTGCCGGAGATATCCTCAAGGACATTGACGGCCATTCCGTAAGTACAACGATAGATGCTTCCCGGGACATTTTTGAAAGCGGCGTCTGGTCACGTGCCACCTACAACCTGGTTCGGGGCGGAGAGCAGTTCACGGCGAGCGTAGTGCTTGTTCCTGAGGATAATTCCGCGGCCCTGCTTGGCTACCTTGAAATCGTTGGTCTTCTTTACCTGATCATCGGGGCCTTTGTTTTTCTGCGCCGCTGGTCCGCGGCGAAATCGCTGCATTTTTATCTGTTCTGCCTTGTTTCATTCGTGCTTTATTCCTTCTCCTACACAGGAAAGTTGAACCTCTATGATTCCTCAGTTTACTGGCTGAATGTGACGGCTTTGTTGCTCCAGCCAGCCATTTTTTTGCATTTCTGTCTGACTTTTCCGGAGAAACCCGGCTTTGTGCACCGGCGGCCCTACATCATTCCCGTCCTTTACGCGCCGGCGGCGTTTCTGCTGTCATTCCACGCAATGGTCATGGTTGGAGTTGTTACTTTGCCGCTGCCCATGCTTTCCGTACGATGGTTGTTTGACAGCCTGGAGATGGGGCATCTGGCGGTATATTCTGCGGCTGGAGTCTTTTTCCTCTTCCTTTCCTATCGCAGGGCGAGCACTCCGCTGGCAAAGCAGCAGTTGAAGTGGGTGACTCGGGGCAGCGCTGTGGCAGTCATTCCATTTATTGCTCTCTATGCGGTCCCTTATTTCCTGGGCATGGGATTCATTCCGGCGGACTGGATGAAGCTTTCCGCTTTTTCCCTGGTGCTGCTGCCCCTGACCTTCGGCTATGCGATTGTGCGCTACCGGCTGATGGACGTCGATATGATTTTCCGCCGAGGGATCGCATATGCCCTGGCCACAGCTGCGATCATTGGTTTCTACTTCGGGTTAGTGTTTCTTTTTGCCGACTTTTTCCGGAACAGTGCACTGATCACAACGCAGGGCGGGTGGCTGATGGCCATCGTGGTAACGGCCCTGCTGTTCCAGCCCATGGTGACCCGGATTCAGGCGCGACTGGACCGGTTCTTCAACCGCGAGCGGTATAATTACCGCAGGACGCTGCTTGATTTTGCCCGCGATCTGGGATCTGAAGTCCATGTTGATTCCCTGTTGGACCAGACGGTGGAACGACTGGCAGATACACTGGGCGTGGACCGGGTTGCGGCTTTACTCGCCTCGGAGTCTGGTGAGTTGCATCTTTCCAAATCGCGGGGGCTGACATTCAGTGGTGAACTTAACCTCAGCTTTCTCGATTCGCGGACGATTCAGGCAGGGAAGGGATACCTGTTTTTTGAAAGCGTGAAGCACCCCTTTGATTTTTCGCCTGAAGCGCAGTTGACCATTGAACGGCTCGGGCTGCATTACTATCTGCCGCTGCGTGTGAAGGGAAATACCCTGGGATACCTGGCGCTGGGCAAGACGAACGACGACGATTTTCTCTCCAGCGAAGACGTTGACCTGCTCCAGACCGTTTCCGGCTATGTGGCTATGGCGATTGAGGGCGCCCGGCTTTATGAATCGCTGGAGCGCAAGGCGCTGGAGAACCAGGCGCTCAAGGACTTCAGTGAGAACATCATCGAATCTATCGATGCCGGTATTGTGGCGTGGAATCCTGAACAGGACATCGAGTCCTGGAATTCGTCCATGGAAAGGCTCTATGGAATTCCAAGCGTTGAGGCGGAAGGAAAACGGCTTCCGGACATCTTCCCGCCCGAATTGATTGCCCAACTTCCGCGTCACTCTGAGCCCTATCGTTCGCTGAACCTTTACAAGTTTCGCGTGAGCAACGCCGTGGGGCGGGAATTGGTTGTGAACCTTTCCACCGTGCCGCTGCTCGGGAAGGATGATCAGGTAATCGGCCGCCTGTTGATCATGCATGACCTGACGGACCGAGTCGAACTTGAAGACCAACTGGTTCAGGCGGAAAAGCTGTCGTCCATCGGAGTGCTGGCCGCAGGAGTAGCGCACGAAGTCAACACTCCGCTGGCTGTGATTACTTCGCAGCTCCAGATGCTGATGCGGCAGTTGCCTTCAGATGATCCCCACGGACCCGTGCTGGATAAAGTTGTCAAGCAGGGCTTCCGTGCATCGGAAATCATCAACAACCTGTTAAAGTTCTCTCGCGTGAGTGGCAGCGAACGCGTCGAACTTGAATTGAACAAGATCATCCATGAAACGCTCTCACTGGTGGCCCCGATGATGCGCGCCGCCAAGATCAGCGTCCAGACAGACCTGGATTCAGACCTTCCATCGATCCATGGAAATGCCGGCAAACTGCAGCAGGTTTTTATGAACCTGATTATGAACGCCCGCGATGCTATGCCTTATGGCGGAGAACTGACGGTGGCAACCAGCACCGTGGATTCTACCGTGTGCGTTGAAATCGCCGACAACGGCGTGGGCATTTCCCCGGAAAATCTCCGCAAGATCTTTGACCCCTTCTTTACCACGAAAGCGACCAACCGCGGTACAGGACTTGGTTTGGCGGTGAGTTACGGCATCATCGGTTAACACTCCGGGAAGATCTTTGTCGACAGCGCTGGCGACAAAGATCTTCCCGGAGTGTTCA
>JBJKQZ010000514.1:0-4236 GCA_046704865.1 Terriglobia bacterium | reverse complement strand
GGACCCCACTTATGTGGCGGATGGCATCGCGAATGCCCCGTTGGGTCCCACAGTCGGAATTCCCAATATCCTCAACTTCAACATCAACCAACAGGGCGGGGTTCCGTTACCGAATGCGGCGGAAGATGGCTATATTCAGGCGAACACGGAGTTGCATCGCGGCTACATCCAATCGTGGAACTTCATCGTCGAACGCAAACTGCCGGGTGAGACTACCGTCTCGGTTGGCTACGTGGGGACACGGTCCGTCCGGGACTTTTCGTTCCTCAACATCAACGCCGGACAAATACCCGGCGCCGGCCTTGATGGGCAGTTGCTTTACACCCGGTTCGGACGCACGGCGTCAACCAGGGTTTACGACGGCATGTTGGGAAGTTCCTACAACTCGCTGCAAGTCAGCCTTAACCGGCGCCTTACGAGCGGCCTGCTGCTCAAAGGCGCATACACGTACTCGCATTCCATCGACATGGCAGATTACTCAGACTGGACCGAAACCATATGGCCCTCGAATTTGGCGTGGGCTCGCAACCGTGCCTCGTCGTCCTACAACATTCCCCACAACTTTGAGCTTGCCTATGTGTACGAACTCCCGTTCGGCATCGGCAAGACGTGGGCCAAGAATGGCGGCCCAGCGCAGGCGCTCCTGGGTGGGTGGCAGGTCAACGGTATGTTCAGCGCTTTCATGGGAAGGCTTGCCACACTGGAAGCTTCCGATTCCTCGCTGAATATGCCGGGCAACGCGCAGACACCTGATCAGGTAGGCTCGCTTCGCTATACTGGCTGTCAGGGTCCGGATCCGGGCTGTACCTGGTTCGACACCTCAGCGTTCGTCCCCGTGACTGGAGTGCGGTTTGGCACTGTAGGCCGCAACACCCTGCGGATGCCCGGCGTGGTCAACATGGACCTGAGCCTCTACCGCACCTTTAAGATCACGGAGAAGTTGGATCTGCAGTTCCGGGCTGAGGCATTCAACGTGAGCAACACTCCACACTTCAATGGCCCTGACTTGAGTGCTAACAGTACGACCTTCGGGCAAATCTCAGAGACGGATGACGGGAGCAACACTTTTGCAGGTGGTCGCTCTCGGGAATTCCGTTTTGGCTTGCGTCTGGGCTTCTAGTCCCGTTTGACCTGAGCCTTGGGCGCTCCGATCTGATCGGGGCGCCCTTTTTCTTTTGCCCCAATCCCAGGCCGCACAAAACTCCGCCAAAGCTCATCCTGACGGAAACAGTGGTTCGTGTCCGAACACAGCACCGACTGATCGAAAGGAGCGAAAGAGATCACCAGCACCGATGACGATCCCGGAGAGATCGCTGTCAGGGATTACCGTTTGATCAGGGCGCGGCCAGATAGTTGCCTGGAATCTGGCACAAGGAGAGAGCATATCCGCATCGGTATTCTTGGTTCCGGACTCATGGGCAGCAAGCTCGGAACCCTATTGGCTCGTGCCGGCCATGAAGTGATTTTCAGCTATTCACGAAGCCGCCAAAAACTTGAGAAGCTGGCCAGGGATGCCGGTGATAAGGCCCGCGCGGGGACGCCAGCCGAAGCGGCGCATGAAGCCGGCGCCCTGCTTCTTTCGGTTCATTGGACACGCGCAGAGGACGTGTTGGCAAAGGCAGGAGCCTTGTCCGGCACGGTCCTGCTGATTTCTTCCCTGCCCATGAGCAAAGACGATACCCACCTGGTCATCGGCCACACCACAACCGGCAATGTTTGGTGCAGGAGCGGCGGCACTACTGCTACTCTTCGTAAGCATTCACAACGCCTGGGACGCCGTCACCTACCACATCTTTTCAAGCAGCAAATAGGGGGAAACTCCGGCTTCAATGTCCAGGGGTTTCACCGGTGGATTCCCGCTCTGCCCCGGACGAGAGCCCGGCGGACAAATCCGTTGTGTCGTAATCAACGCATGCGCAGCCCCCGGGAAAACGCCGACGCTGGGGAACATGGTCTACAAAGGCGCACACCTGCCGATGCGGCAGGCGCACTAACAAGGATTGCCTGCCGCATCCCAGCATGAAACACTTCCTCTGAACAAATGCCCCGTCAGCGAAGCTCATGTTGCTGGACGAACTGACGTATATTGTCCGGCAACTGTGGGCGCTTGACTACGCCCCGAGCGGCAGGTCCGCCCCCGACAATCGGAGTAGCGAGAAAGGCGTGGACCTGGTTCGATGTGGGATCGAAGGCGATGCCAACAATCTGGCCCGCATTGTTGATGTCAAATGCGGTCAGCAAGTACAAAGTCGTGCCAGCGGCCACGACATTGTTTAGGTTGGTGATTGCACCGTTCTGCCACATAACCGCACTTGGATTTCCCGTGGGGGGTGGAGCATCTAATGAGGCTCCCACCACAACGCCCAGGCCGTTCATGTTGAGCCCGCAACTGACAACATCTCCAGGAAGCGTGTCGAGATCCTGCATTCCCGTCTTTTGGGTCCAAAGGAAGGCGTGAAAAGCCGTACTGACGGATCCGGACGACGGTGGGACCGGCGAACATCCTGTCGCCTGGTCTTGGTCGTTGATGGCAAAAGCAACGTTTCCGACGAGCGCATCCGGGTTTGGCGTTCCACCGAGGTTGCCAAGGTCATGAGCGGTTCCATCTGCATCCCATAGCACAGCGTGCGCTCCCGCCGCGAATGGAGGAGGATAGGTGTCTGCGCAAGAGCCGGAGGCGCCTGCGGCCTGGCCGTTGTCGTTGATGTCAAACCCTTCGGCCACAGTATCGCCAGAGAGTGGATTTAACTGACGCATTTGGCCGGTGTTGGAATCCCATATGACTGCTTCGAAATCGAGAACCTGGGGCCCGTCACCATTGGCGTACGTCGTGGAAGGGCACTGAGGATCTTTCGTGCCGTTCTCAGCCAGGCCTATCATTGCGCCCCTGGAATTACTCAGGTTGACTTCGCCGTTGTTGCCACCGAGCAGTGGGAGAGGGCTCATGGTCCCATTTTGGCGCAGGAACGGCAGGCAATTAAGGCCGGTGAGTAAACCGCAGAAGTTCTCGCTGTTCGGGTCTGAAACGGAGGATTCTGCGAAGCCCCCGGCCTGACCGTTGGCACCAAGACCAAATGCGCCGCTGTTTAAACCGCCTAACCCGGGGTTGGAGATATCCTCAATTTGGCCGCCCGCCCACAGGACTGCGTGCTGATTGCCGTCAACGTCGGTGGAGACTCCGGCTACCACACCATTATTGTTGATGTACCCCGGTTCGCTGAACGTGCCTCCTGGCAAAGTGCCGAGATCGGTAACTGTGTAGAGGGCGGGGCGAGAAACATTCGCATGGCGCTGGATCGCCACGGGTCCGCCCGCGCCGCCGCAGCTTAGGATGGAAATCATTAGGCCAGACAACAGGCCCGCGATAAATAATGGGAAAACCACTCCAAATTTGGGATTGTCTTGTTCTATCGATTTACTTAAGGTCGTCTTTAGAATGCACGTTTTCATTTTTCCTCCTGATATCATCAAGTTGGTTCTCAATACAGCGGCAAATCCGTTGAGCCTGCGAAGACTCCAGGCCCCCCAGGAGCGATTGAAGGCAAATCTGAACTTGTCTCACGGCTGATTGCCAAGAGTGCACCTTTCCGCCACCCACCCACTGCTGGATGAGAGATGCCATGTCGGGGTCCGTCAAAGTGTCGTTCAGATTGATGACGTTCACTTCGGCACGACAATCCGGGCACCAACCGCGGACTGCTTTTGCCTGGCGGATGATCGTCAGTGTTTCCGTTTCAACCGTGATCCTGGTGGTTTTCTTCACAGAGCCGCCCCCTTGCTTATCGCTTCCGCAGATGGATCGATTGGGCGCATCGTGTCTCGAGTGCAGATCAAAAGTCTTTAGGAACCGCCTCAAAATTTCTCAAAAGTTCTTAAGTTGGGTTATTCCGCACAAGACACAGGGCTTATGACAGGCGCCGACGCCAAGATTTTTAAGCGAAGGCAGTTCGCGGCCAGGTCTTTGCCCTCATTGACCTTCGAATACCCTTGTGGTAGATTTCGATTCAGCGTCACTGATGGGGCACCTCCCACTGGGAGCGAAGCTATTGCTTCGTATCAGCCATGGCTACGGGACCCAGAGTCCTCTACGAATTTGGCCCGTTTCGGGTCGATCCCGATAAACAGTTGCTCTTGCGCGAAAACTGCCCGGTGGTGGTCACACCAAAGGCTTTTTTGACCCTGCTCGCGCTTGTTCGTCGCAGCCGGGAAATTGTGTCCAAGGATGACCTTTTGAAA
>JBJKQZ010000513.1:0-2770 GCA_046704865.1 Terriglobia bacterium | reverse complement strand
GGGATCAGCCCTCGCGACGTGACACCGCAAGCCACGCGGTCCGTTATCGAAACTGAAGTTCCGGGCCTTGCGGAATTGATGCGCGCGGAAGGTGTCAAGAGCACGCCACTCGCGGCCCTTTCGCGTGCCATTGCCGGAGTCCGGCGGGGCAAGTTGATTGTCAACCTGCCGGGAAGCCCACGCGGGGCGCGGGAATCGCTCGAAAGTATCATCGGAATTCTACCCCATGCCATTGACCAGATTCAGGGCCGCACTGGCCACTCCGCGTAGCAACCTCCTTCCCGCTGAAGATCGCATCTACCGCCCGCGCAAACTCAGGGTGTAAGATTGTTGCATCCAAACATGACGCAGGAGAACCATGGAACCCCAGTTCAACAAGAATGAAGCCGCTGAAGTCGCAACCAGAATCTGCAAACACACAAAGGAACAATCAATCGATGCAAAGTCCAGAGAAGCCCTTGCGAAGGACCTCGCCTCTCTCGGATTAACGACACTCAAAACTTATGCCGGGTCGCTCGCAAAAGATCCCACTCGTGAGTCAAGCTATTACATGGCGGTCGACACCATTACAGGAGGGAAAGCAACGCATCTTCTGATGCACGTGACCGCGAACCCATCTGCGGGCGCCAGGCTTCTGGCCGAACCGGTTCTCACAGAACGCGTTCAGGCTGACGGGAAAAACGTGCTGCTCAGCTTCATTCCTTTCAGCAGCTACGATCATGAGAACATCCGGAAATTCGCGGAACAAGTTGATCGAAAGTTTCTGCCCAGGCCACAGCGCTCGCTGCCGGCAGTAGCCGCCGGCAATCGCCATCCGGAAATCAGCCTGCCCGCAGTGTTTGACGCTTACCGAAGCATTCTGGATAAGCTGCGCGTGAACATGGCTTCCACGGTCCAGCTCTCAGCAACGCGGGAAATGACCACCGAAGAGGCATTGGAGCGCCGCGACGGCGAAAACCCCGTTGCAACGGGACACACCCGCGTATCCATTCGGCATCTTTATCATTCGGGATTGTGGGCCGCCATTCGCTCCGGGTGGCGCGATGGGTACAACGCCGAGGCCGACCACTTTATCGTTTCGGGAAATAACGCCGAAGAAATTGGGCAGTCGGTTGAAATGGTCAAAACGGCCATCCGCCATGCCGTGGGGTACACCAAATTCACCACGGATACCTCACGCCTCTTTGAACTCCAGGCCGATTCCCGACATCCGGATCCCTGGAGCGACTCCGCAGTCGACGAAAAGTTCCAGCAGATCTTTTCCGCTGATGATCAGAAATGGATTCGCAATGAATTCTCAAAGCCTTTCGCGATTGGCGGCAGGAACTATATTTTCAGCAATCCTGAAATTCTCAGGCTTGGCGTCAAGTTCGGGCAGAGCCTGAAACTGAATGAAGAACTCTACGATTACATCGGCAAGGCGAAATCCGAGGCCGGCATGGACACCGCATTCGATTTCGAACCTTCCATTGACGAAGCGGAAACGCTGACCACCGCCAAGGAGCTTCTCTTTTACATGCACTGGCTCAAGGCGCGCGGCAGGGCCGCCCAGCTTTGCCCGCCCAACCTCGGTTTCAAAAAGCGGCAGGCTTATCCGGTGGCGATGGCAACATCTCCGGAAGCGGGCGTTGGACTGGCGGATTACTGCCATCACAAAATGTGGCCGGAGCTTCCAGGGCGTGTGGAAAAGGAGTTTGGAGGAAAGCCGCTTGAAGAGCTCGCCGCGCGCGTGGCGGAACTGGCCGACGTTGCCAGGAGTTTTGACACAACGCTCAGCATCCACTCCGGCAGCGGAAAACAGCAGGAGGTCCTGGAACGGATCGGGAAATCAACCGCGGGCCGGGTGAATTACAAGATTTCAGGCGAGCTTCAATTGCAACTTTTCGACGTCCTGCGCAGCCAGCCCGCCAATTCCCAGTGGCGGAAGCTTTATGAGCGGATGGTGAAGCGGGCCAATGATTTTGCTGCCACGGGCGCCTTCGGCTATGAAAGCGAACTGGCCGCCCAATACGTTTCCATGGGGCTTGAATACAGCCTTGGTGATGCATCCCGCGGACGCGTGGACGGAAATCTCTTTCTGGTTTTCTGGATGGGCAATCTGGTCGGCAGCAAGGACGTCGATTCTCCCGACGGGGACCATCGCTTTTTCAAAGAGAAGATTGACGAATTGCCGGAGGAACTTCTTGCCGAAGTGCGCCAGCGCAACAGCCGGTATGTCATCTGGCTGGCTGAACACCTGCAGGGATAAGAGGCAGAGCTATCGCATTCAAGGTCTAGGCAGCTTTCGATGCTCTTTCCTCGACGCGATAGAGCATCTCGCCTGCGCGCGGAACCAGTAGGACGCCTTCTTCTTCCCGGCCTTTCCATTCGTCGGGATTGACGCTGGCCGGATCAAGATAGCCCAGGTTGATGCGCTCGCAGCGTTCCTTTGAGATTCCCGTCGACAGGGTCACCTGAATACGCGGCGTTTCTATGCCGGTTGCCGCATCATACTTGCCCAGTCCCTTGACGTGGGTCGAGTGCGCCAGCACGCCGCCCGGATAATCCTTGAACTTGTCCCACTGCGCCAGGAAATAGTCGCGGCAGTGGTAGCCGATCTCCTCAATGATACTGCCGTGCGTGTAACTCACCTCGGTGATGTGCGGCGCGTAGATCACCACCTCGCCGCCATCGGCGACGGCCGGTTCCATCTTGTACATCCCTTTCGCGCCAGTCCAGATATCGTCATAGAGTGTTGGCATCACGGAGAGCACGCGCTTGAATGGCTTCT
>JBJKQZ010000512.1:0-7434 GCA_046704865.1 Terriglobia bacterium | reverse complement strand
TCACAGCAGAAATCTCTGCCTGCATTCGGGGTTAAAAGACAGGGAGCCAGCCTTGCTGTCGCCATCACTACAGCAGGCCCTGGAAACAGTGGGAATGGAATGTCGGAGGCCGTTCCTGGAAACATAGGGTTGGCCTCCGCACATCCAGTAACAGGAGTTACTTCGTAACTAGATCACCCTGGCTGAGCAGTTCCGCAGCCTGAATCAACCGATTATGGAGCTCGGTGATATTGCCTTTCATAGCGGTGCGCTGCTCATTGAGACCGTCGTTTGTAATCTGGTCAAGCTGCTGCCGGTAGGCCTCAAGCGACAGCTTAACCGCTGTTTCAATGCGAAGAGTTGCCTGGGCAGCCTCTTCCCGCAATGCGGCTGCAGAAGCGTTTACCTTGTCTGACAATTCCCGCATCATCGCCTCTGAGGTTGTTGATACCTGGGCCGCCACGCGCGAGCCGGCGTCACTGGCTTCCTGCTTAATGCGCTCCATCACCTCATTAAACCGGCTCTCAGTGGCCTCCTTCAATTGCGTTGCGTACCCGGAAACCGCTGAGTTCTGGGAATCCTGGACAAACCGTTTGACCTCATCCATCTGCTGGTTGCCAAGCTCACGGATATGTTCCGTCATGGATCCCATAATCTCCTGAACAACATTGGAGAGTTGCTCGCGGGAAGCAGAGATCTGCCGTTCACACACCTCAGAAAGTTCATTGTCAACATTGCGGAGGCGTTCTGCCACGCGATCGGAATCCTCTGTCACCGACTGCTGGGCGGTCAGGCACAGGTCCTGAATCTGGTGCCGGACTTCGTCCGTCTGAAGCTTCATAAAGGCGCTGATTTCTTCCCGAGAGTGTTCCAGTGAGTCTTCCGCCTGGTGATGCAAGTGCTGAACAGAGGACTCGATCACGTCAGCTGCAGTTTGTGCGATTCTGCTGGAAATTTCAGTAACGCGACTTTCCTGAACCTCAGCCGTCACGCTTTCAAGCCGCTGCCGGAAGCTTTCTACCTTCTGCTCATGGTCATCCTGCAAGCCTTTCTGCGTGGCATCTGAAGTCTCCGTCAGTCGGGCTTGGAAGCGGCCGATGGCGCTTTCAATCTCGGCCTCAAACCTTCCCTCAAGCCCTTTCAGGGCTTCATCAGCGGAAAATTGCAAACGTTCAGCCGTCTGCCTTACAACCTGATCTGCATTCTGCTCGCAGACCTGAAGCGAGGCATTCTCGAGAGACCCCACCTTGGTTTCAACCGACTGGATTGCCGCCTGGAGCTTTTCCTGGCTCATCCGCTCCTGCTCGGCAATCAAGTCCTGGACTTTCTGCTGGAAGGATTCCGTAAACTTCGCGGTTGCCTCCTCCACATAGGGCTCCAGCAACTTTTCTACGTGAGCAGGGATGGAAGTTCCCGTGCCTTTGCAAGTCAACCAGACCCAGCGGGCAAATTCTTCCGTCTGGGCATCCACAAGTTGCGCAACGCGGTCCTTGCTGCGCTCAGCCACTTCAATATCAAGGTGTTCTTGTTCGAACTGCCCGTGGAGTTTCTCCTGGAATTCGCTGGCTACCTGGGAGACTTGTCCACTGACCTCATTCTGGATCGCCGCCAGTGCTGCACGAGTCTGCTCTTCAGCTTGCCGGGCCACGTCGGCCGCCGCCTGGACAGAAAAAGCTTCCAGATCATTGCGAATTCGATCTTTTAGTGTGGTGCAATCTACCCGTGCCAAGGATTCGCCGTTGCCATCGGATGTTTCCGAAACGCCCGGCAGTTCTACACCGGACAATTGAGAAATCGCCCGAAGCACGTCCTGGAGAGAGCGCTCCATCCGTTCGATATCTGCCAGCCATGGCGCACGCCGGTCCTCAACCTCGACTGAGTGCTTGAATGGCGATTTTGAATTGTTCCCGCCTCGAATAGCTCGAAGCTCATCTGCAAGAGAAATTGTCTCCTTCATTGTCCTTTTCCTTCGCTGGCCAGATTTCTTACGGATGCACTGTTATTGGGCTTTGCGAATACTCGTGCGTTGGCATGCCGGCCGAGCGAACCCCTCCCATTCTGCCCGATGCCCATCGGGCAAGTTAAGTTTGAGCAAACTGAATAAAGGACTCTGCCGGTTCCTCTTGCGAGGAAAATCGATAAATCATTGGCTAATGGGGTTGTGGAAGCACCACGTTGGCCGCATCACCCAAGCCACAGCGGGAAGCTTGAATGGTTAACCATGGCCAACTGCGGACAGCATTGAAGCATCGCCGCCGCGTGGCAGCACCGTGCTGAACAAGTGAGATGAACGGCACCACCAGTTGAAACCCCGAACCACCTGACGGTAACGAAGTCCCCGATCATTGGCCTGCTGAGGAGCACGCCGACTCAGGTGATGACCCTACAATGCATCAGAATGGGGTTACATGTCAATCAGGTGATTTCCCAATAAACATGTTGCCTATTAACAGGTTAGTGAACCTGCCTTTCTTACGTTGGGGTTACAGCCGGTCCCTGCACAAAAAATTTGAACATTTGCACCCAAAATCTCCCCGCTGCCAAATCTCCGTTTTGGTCGGAACCAAAACGCGGGATTTTTATTCGTCCGAAGAAGCGCCTCTCTTAAAACTGCCCGGGATCCAGGGCTTCGCCCGGCCCAATGGGTATTTGGAGGGTGTGTTGCCGGAGGCCCCTGGCATTCTGCTGTCGTGGAGCGTTGATCAATCTGCTCATTACAGAATGAACAGCCTAGGCTCGCCCCATAGACCTGTGTAAAATCCCATAGGCATTGTCTTTAGAACCACTACAAAAGTTCCATTGTCATACTTTGAGATTCAATGGTATTTCCTAATGGGGTCAAGACGTTTCCATCGCCCGAAGCGGCATGTAGCAAACGTAAGGGTCCAAAGGGAGGGGCTTATGTTTTGCACGATGTCCAAGGAAGATTTTGACCAGAGAGTCAAGACAATCCTTGCACGAGAGTTTGACGAGATTCTTGATTTGGGACTACTTTCAGAAGAAGTATTGCTGCCAGTTATCACCAACATGCGTCGCAACTTGAACGAAGCTTTTCCAAACATGTCGATTGCCGAGGCTGAGCGCCACCTGCAACACCTCCAGCAGGAGTGTCGGGAAACGGCGAGCAGCATTGTTGCTTTGGCCGACGCCCGCGTCTGGAACTAATCCGAGGCTGGCTGAGCTCGACCTAATATTTGTCCCGGTGGGCAGATTCTTCGCGCAGGGATATCCCAATCACGCGAAATATGCGTATTCCATCGATTTCATTGATGTGATCTGCTTCCCGAAAGACTGCATGGCTCAGACAAGCTACACTGTCTCAAAATTGACCACTTTGAACCTTTTTGGCCCCAATGGCGAGGATAGCAACGGATTAGACATCCTAATTCATCACAAAACCCACAGTAGTTTCCATAGCGTGCCTCCAACTTGCCGGTCAGTTAGGGCACGTCTATAGACCTCCTGAATTTCCACTTCGGAATTGTCTCCCGGAACGTTGTTATTTCACGATTCCGGTAGTTTTTACTACGTGTCTTTCCTTCTTATTCTCCTCTCCTCGGATACGTGTCCGTAACTTGCTGATAACAACAAGCATCCTTGAGCCTCAATGGCGAGGAGTTTCGGCAACCGGATTGCCACACTTTTCCTTGTTGCGGATCAGAAAAGGGTCATCCCGAAATCAATTCAATGGTCGTTCAGGCCGATTCGGCCTCCGGGTAGGTAGGAATGCAGGTAAATACATCAAGCCAACCGTTTGAAAATACATGGCGTGACCGTCTGCGGGCGTTGCGCAATGTCCCGCCCGGGCTGCGAATTGTCTGGGAATCCGGACCATACGTCGCGATTGCAGGACTTATATTGCAAGTCCTCTCGGCGCTTGTCCCTATTGGGATTGCCGCTGTTTCCGCAGCCATTATTGGCGAGGTTGCTGCAGTTGTTAAAGGGAATGAGCCTTTGTCGCCGTATTTCTGGTGGCTTGTGGCCGGTGAGTTTGCACTAGCGCTCACTGGCAGCATCCTTTCGCGGACAATTGATTATTGTGACAGCGTACTGGCTGACAGATTTATTCGCCACGTCAGCGTCAAAGTGATGTCACACGCCTCAAAGCTGGATCTGGAGTCATACGAGGACCCCACGTTCTATGACAAGCTGGAACGCGCCAGGGTGCAAGCCACGGACCGTGTCAGCATGATCCAGGCGGTTGGCCGGGCGTTGCAGCAGTTTGTTACGGCAATCACATTTTCGGTCAGCATATGCATCTTCTCGCCCTGGATTCTGTTGCTGCTCATCGCTGGTGTTTTGCCTGCGTTTTTAGGTGAGAGCCATTTTGCATTTCTAGGTTACGCCCTGCGCTTCCGGCAGACGCCAACACGGCGCCAGCTTGACTATCTGAGGGTTCTTGGCGCCAGCAAAGAAAGCGCCAAAGAGTTGAAGCTGTTCGGGCTGAGCAACCATCTGACCGGAAAGTACGGCCACCTCTCAGACGAAATCTATGAGCAGGATGTTTCCCTTCTGAAGCGCCGACTGTGGGCAACCGGCCTGTTCTCGTTGCTCAGTGCAACTGCATACTACGGCTCGTATGCCTTTGTGATCTATCGAACCATTCACGGTTCGCTCACGATTAAAGATCTCGTCTATCTGGCCGCAGCCATTGCCGGGGCCAGCAGCAATATCCAGCAAATATTTTCCAGCTTTACGGGGATTGCTGACCAGGCGCTCTTTCTTACCGACTTTTTAAACCTGTTTTCGGTTGAGCCCAAAGTGAAGTCAAAGCCGGACGCGATACCAGCTCCCAGGCCCATCCGCCAAGGTTTCCTGTTTGATCATGTCACCTTTGCTTATCCCGGAACGTCCCGCGCGGTCCTCGACGGGCTCGACCTTCGCGTTGAGCCCGGTCAGCGAATTGCGCTGGTGGGTGAAAACGGACAGGGCAAGACCACGCTGGTAAAACTGATTACACGTCTTTATGACCCTACTGAAGGCCGAATTCTGCTGGATGGGGTTGACCTTCGCGATTATGACCTGGAGGACCTGCATCGGGAGATCGCGGTTATCTTCCAGGACTTCATGCGGTACGAGAGTACCGGCCGCGAAAATATCGCCATGGGAAAGATTGAGGATCTTGATAACTTTGGCAAGCTGTCGGCAGCAGCACGAAAGAGCCTGGCTGATGCCGTCCTGCACAGGCTCCCACGGCGCTACGAGCAGATGCTGGGACGGCGGTTCGAAGGCGGAGTGGACTTGTCCGGGGGCGAGTGGCAGAAGATCGCTCTCGCGCGCGCATACCTCCGTGATGCCCAACTGCTGATCCTGGACGAACCCACGGCCGCTCTCGACGCACGGTCTGAGCGCGAAGTGTTTGAGCGCTTCTCCGAACTCACCGTGGGAAAGACGGCGCTCCTGATTTCCCATCGTTTCTCCACCGTAAGAATGGCAGACCGCATCCTGGTGCTCGAAGGCGGGAAGGTTGTCGAGGACGGGTGCCATAGCCAATTGATGGCGCGTGGCGAGCGCTATTCGAAAATGTTCGAACTCCAGGCATCGAGTTACCGCTAAGAAAGGTCTTTGGTTTTTTGATGAACACTACGCACGGCGGGCGCCCCGACAATGTTGAGAATTCTCCGAGGCCCATCAACAGCGATAGTGCTGCACCGGCTGCTGCCGATGCACAACAGGACCCTCAGCAGTCGCAGGACAAGTTCCAGAGTGAGTGGCTCAGGGCTACCGGCATTCGCCAGGCACGAGGGTGGGCGGGGTCCGTCGGCGCAGCGCATTCAAAGGCGCTCAGTCGCCGCTGGAAACGTGATATTTGCCCGCTCATCAAAAGGCACGTCATTTTTAGAAAACAAACTCAGGAAGAATCTACTGACACAGAACAGCTCCGGTGGATTCAGGATAATGCCCGGTTCATTCGCGGCACCTCAAAAGAAGTAGCCGAAGCGCTCAAGTCAATAGCGCAGCTTCCAACCCTCAAATTGTCGCCAGAGGGCCGAAGCGCCCTTCCAAGGGCCTACCAGATTACGGATGCTTACTTAAGGGCCACAGGATTTGCATTCAGCGAGGATACCTTTGGTAAGTATCTCGCCGGCGTGCAGCAGGAGTCCGCCCTTGGCATGCGGGAACTCTGGGCATTGAAACCCCTTCTCCAGTATGTTTTGCTTGAACAGCTCGGGATTGCAGCCAGATCTCTCACGGATTCGGAAAAGTTCCGTAGTAGCGCTGACGGAGCCTCTCCTGCCCTGCCTTCAAAGGTTATTGCCAGTCTTCATGAAGTTTCCCAGATGGAGTGGAAAGACTTTTTTGAAGTCAACTGCCTTGTGGATCACATTCTGCGGTCCGATCCCTCCGGCGCCTATCCCAGGATGGATTTTGAAAGCCGCCAGCTCTATCGCGATGCCATCGCTGATTTAAACCAGCACACAGACTTGAGCGAAACAGATATAGCAAAACGCGCGGTTCTGTGCGCCAGAAAAGCCCTCCAAACGAAGTGGGGCGCTTCCCGGCGCGCCATCGAGCGCAGGAGCAATTTGGGTTATTTCCTCCTGGATGCCGGCCTCTCGATCTTAAAAAGGAACATTCACTACCGTCCATCATTGGCAAAACGGGTTAAGGACATCGTCCTGGAATGGCCTGAAGTTTATTATGTTGTCGGGGTGGAGTTCACCACGCTTTTAATGGTTTTCCTCCTCTTGCGCCACCTTGGAAGCCTGATTCCGCTGATTCCCGGCCTGCTGCTGTTGATTCCCGCAAGCCAGGCTGCAGTCGGACTGATGAATCACCTGACGGCATGGCTTATCTCACCTCGCCGTTTGCCACGCCTTGATTTATCAGCCGGAATCCCTGACGAATTCAAGACTCTCGTCGTTGTTCCGTCCATGTTGATCAATGAAAAAGAAGTTCGCCACATCGTTGATGCGCTCGAAATCAGGTACCTTGGCAACCAGGACCCCAATCTGCATTTTGCACTTCTGACGGATTCGCCGGATACTGCTGCCCCTTCCGAAGAGTTCGGCGACTTGGTTCGCCTTTGCAGCTCGCTCATCGAAGGGCTGAACGCTAAGTACGCGAGTGATCGGCAAGGCAGGTTTATCCATCTTCATCGCCACCGCGTTTTTAACCCGCAGGAAAACTCCTGGATGGGATGGGAGCGGAAGCGCGGCAAGCTTTTGGATCTGAACAAACTTCTCCTTAACAACGCCGACAATTTTCCCGTCAAGGCCGGGGACGTTTCGGTTCTGCGCCGGGTCCGGTACGTTATCACCCTGGACTCGGATACCCGACTGCCCCGTGGCACGGCCCACAAACTGGTGGCGACGCTGGCACATCCGCTGAACCGCGCGGTGATTGTTCGCAGAACGAATACGGTTGTTGAAGGCTACGGCATCCTTCAACCCAGGGTGGGCGTGAGCATTGAGTCCGCGCACAAGTCCCGCATGGCTGCCATCTATTCCGGAG
>JBJKQZ010000511.1:0-2988 GCA_046704865.1 Terriglobia bacterium | reverse complement strand
CCTTTCGGCTCCATTCCCTGAATCCGCCCGCGGCGGCTGGTCATGTTTCCCATGATGTCGCCCGAAAAGTTTTCAGGAACGTTGACCTCCACGTCCATGATCGGCTCCAGCAGGCAAGGCTTTGCCTGCTCCATACATTTCTTGAAGGCCATTCACCCGGCAATCTTGAAGGCTAGTTCGGAAGAGTCTACATCGTGGTATGAGCCGTCATACAGAATCACACGGAAGTCCACCACCGGGTAGCCGGCCAGAAATCCCCGCGCGGCCGATTCATGAATTCCCTTTTCAACCGCCGGAATGTAGTTTCGGGGAATTGCTCCGCCGAAGATGTCATTTACAAAGTCGAAACCTTCACCGCGCCCAAGCGGTTCCATCTTGATCTTGCAGTCGCCGTACTGACCGTGGCCGCCCGTCTGCTTCTTGTACTTGCCCTGCGCATCAGCTTTGCCGCGAATCGTCTCGCGGTAGGGGATTTTGGGAGCCTTCAGCGTGACCTCAACGTTGTACCGCCGCTTGAGCTTTGAAACGGCCACTTCCACGTGCTGTTGTCCGGAACCGGAGAGCAGAAATTCCTTGGTCTGTTCGTCGCGCGAAAATCGGAGCAGCAGGTCTTCTTCCAGCATGCGATGGATCGCGGTCGAGAGTTTATCTTCATCCCCGCGTGATTTTGGCTCAATGGCGAATGAGATGGCGGGCTCGGCTAGCTTCACCTGTGGGTAGATAATCGGCGCGTTCTTTTCGCCCAGAGTATCGCCGGTCAGAGTTTCTTTGAGTTTTGCCACCACGCCGATATCGCCTGCGCGAAGTTCCGCCACTGGAGTTTGCGATTTGCCCTGGGGCACGGCAATATGGGCCAGGCGCTCCGAGGTGCCGCGGCTGAAGTTCTGCAGCGTCGCCTCACTCTTCACCACTCCCGACATCACCTTGAACAGGCTGAGCCGCCCGGCAAAAGGGTCGGCGAAGGTCTTGAAGACAAAAGCAGACGTGGGCTCGTCGTTTGAAATCTTCCGCGTGACAGGTTGGCCGCCTTCATGGTCGATGCCTTCGATGGTCCCTTTGGCCGTTGGAGCTGGCAGATAATCGGAAATGAAATCCAGCAGACTCTGCGTGCCTACATTGTGCAGGGCAGCAGTCACAACAACAGGAGTTAGCCGGTTATCCGCAATGGCCTGCCGCAGCCCCGGCACCAGATCTTCAATCGGGATCGTCCCTTTCTCGAAGAATTCTTCCAGGAGCGCATCGTTGCCTTCAGCCACCATTTCCACCAGGGCTTCATGGGCTTCGGTAGCGGCTTCCATCATGTCTGCAGGTATCTCGCTGTCGGTGGCCTTGCCGGATCCGTTCGATTCATAAAGTGCAGCGCGCATCCTGACCAGGTCAATAACGCCGCGAAAATCCCTTTCCTCGCCGATGGGGAGCTGGACGGGGATAACGGACCGGCCAAAGGCTTCCGTCAGCGCATCCAGCGTACGCTTGAAGCTTGCACGTTCACGGTCCATCTGGTTCATCAGCAGAGCGCGGGGCAGGTTTAACTTCTGGCAAAAGCTCCAGGTTTTTTCTGTCTGCACTTCCACGCCGCTCACTGCGTGGACCAGAATCAATGCTGCGTCCGCAGCCTTCAATGCGGCCTCAGCCTCATAAAGGAAAATGTTGAATCCCGGCGTGTCAATCAGATTGATTTTGGAATTATTCCATTCGGCGTAGGCGAGGGCGGCACTGATTGAAAAACCGTGCTCAATCTCCTCGCTGTCAAAATCGGTTACGGAGGTTCCGTCATCCACCTTGCCCAGCCTCGTTGTGACTCCTGTGGTGTAAAGCATTGCAGAAGCGAGTTGAGTTTTCCCGGTATCGGCATGGCCCAGCAGAGCAACGTTGCGGATATTCTCACCGTCGTAGATTTTCACGAGAGACTCCTCAAAGCATCAGGGATGACCGCTTTAACGATATTCAGGCTTTGGAGCAACGCCGCATCCTAACACAGCTATTCGGCAGGGTTCAACGCGTAAGGGGAGGCGCCGGGTTTGATGAGACTCACGGCCCGGCCGGTATAAAGAAACACTCCACTCGGCTTTCTCCTGTATCTAATCGAGATCGAATTCGCGGGATGGCCGGACGATTGGCTCATCCTTTGACCTTTTGATGGCTTCTTCAAACTTTTTTTCAAGCAACTGGCCTTTGGATTTCTGGTCTTCAGCGCTTTTCTGAAAAATGGCCTCTCTCCGGGCTTTTTCCTTTTCAAGCAGCTGCGTGGAATGATCAATGTCAGGGACTTCAGCTTTTTTGGGCGGCTGTCCGTGCCAGATCACCTTGCCGAGGGAGGCGTCAATCTTCAGGCGCGTGCCGCAGCAGGGGCATTCCAGCTCAATCTCGCCGTGCTCGTCTCGTGTTAAAACCATGGGAGAATGCTACGCTTGGCCGAGGCCGATGTCAAACGCGGAAGATCGGCAAAACGAAGGCTGCCGCGGCCGTCCATCTCTGGATAAGGCGTTCCCGCTGTTCAATTTGGCGGCCGGGCCGGCGCTCGAAGGGATGGGAAATGGTTCATCGCGGGCGGTAGGGAGGCCTGCCTTGGAAGAAGTTCACAACTAACTCATGCAGAAACGTTTGCAGCTCCGCGGTCCCTTCACACCACCCAGTCAATGTGGATATTGCCGGAAACGGTCGAGACATCCAGCAGAAAACCGCCATTCCCCGCTTTGCCCGTGATCTGGCGCTTATGGATGGTTCCCTGGAGGGTCATCGGCCGGGTTGTTGAGATGCTTCCTGAAACCGTGTTTGCGTGCAGGTCAAATCCCATGTTTGGCGGCACTCGCACGGAAACGTTGCCTGAAACAGTCTCCAGATACCAGGGCAAATGGCCGCCGCCCTCCGCGGAAATCGAGCCGCTCGCGCTTTTGGCATGGACCAGTCCGCGAACCTGTTTCAAAACAATATTGCCAGACGCCGTGTTGACACGCGCATCGGCCACGCCCGTCTGTTCGACGGTGA
>JBJKQZ010000510.1:0-6286 GCA_046704865.1 Terriglobia bacterium | reverse complement strand
GAGAGAACCTTCGACGTGAGCGGGAAATGCGGGGGGTGACGCTTGAGGAGATTTCTGCGGCCACCAAGATCAGCGTCCGCTTCCTTAAATCCATTGAAAATGAAGAGTTTTCGGCGTTGCCGGGAGGCCTCTTCAACCGCAGTTTTGTGCGCGCCTACGCCCGCTATCTGGGTTTGGATGAAGATCCTCTACTAGAGGAATACCAAATAGCCGCCAAGACCCGGGGTGAGGTTGACCTCAGCCAGTTTTCACCCCCCAGAACATATTCCCGCACGGATCGGCATGCCAACCACACGCTGTGGGGGGTGGCTTCTGCGGCGGTTCTGTTAATCATCGGATTTGGCTTATGGCGGCACTCGCACCGTCCGGTTACCCCTTCAGCAGTGACAAAACGCGTTCGGCAGGCGAATAGCGCACCAGCCGACGTGCCTGCTGCAAACACCGCCGCCCATTCATCCGGACTGACCCCGGCAGCAGCAACAAAATCCCTTGCGACCCAGATCGAAAGCAAGCCCCAGACGGCAAAAATCGAACCCACTGCCGGTGGGGTACTCGCAGCTACGTCGTCCATGGCAAGCCAGATTCCCAAGCTCCCGCCCGTCACGGACACAGACGGCAAACTTGTACTTCAAATTGCCACCACAGAGCGCTCCTGGATGGCCGTCGACGCCGATGGCAAGATGGTGATGCAGGGAATGATGGATGCAAACACGGTGAAGACTTTCAAAGCGGACGCCTCGTTTGACGTTCTCACCGGGAACGCTCAGGGAGTGACCCTCACTTTGAACGGCCAGGCGTTAAAGCCGCTGGGACGCGAGGGCGAAGTAAAACAAGTTCATCTGACCTGGGACAGCCTGAAGAAACCACCTTCACAGTGAGGCGACCACCATTTCTGAACGGCTTGTAGATCTGCTGCGCGCGGGCAAGGCTCCGCCTGCCATACGCCGGAAAGCAACCGAAGGCGATCTGCCAGTCACTTTAGAAGAAAAGATCGAAATCCTGGTGGTAATGTGCCAAGACGCTGACGCAGCCACGCGGGACAAAGCCTTTGACACCCTCAAAAACTGGGACACCACCGAGTTGAAGCAGATTCTTGCTGAAACCGGCACTCCGGCTGCCGTGCTGGAATTTGCCAGCGAGCGGCTGCTGCCCGAGCGGCTGGAATTGGTGGAAGTCCTTGCCGCTAATTCTGCGGTTCCGCAGAAACTGAAGAATCTGATCCAAGCCGCTCCGGACGAATCCGTTACAGTGGTTGTAATGAAGGAAGACGAGGCTGCGGACACCACGCCGGAACGCCAGACGCTGGTTCAGAAGATCAACCGCATGACTGTTGCAGAAAAAATCAACGCGGCCCTGATGGGCAGCCAGGAGGAAAGAACCATCCTGGTGCGGGACGCAAACAAGGTCGTCTCCCGCGCCGTTCTGCAATCGCCAAAGCTCAGCGATCAGGAAGTGGAAAACATTGTGACGATGAAGAATGTGTCGGAGGAGGTTCTGCGCCTTGTAGCCATGAACCGCAAATTCATCAGGAGCTACAGCGTCGCGCGCAATCTCCTCAACAACCCTCGAACGCCCATTGATACCGGCCTGCCGCTGGTCCATCGTCTGAATGACCGCGACCTGAAAGAACTCTCGCGCAATAAGAACGTGGCGGAAGTGATCCGAAGCACGGCCTACAGACTCGTCAAACAAAAAGAAGAGGCCAACAAACCAAAATTTCCACAAAAACACTAGCCGATTGATATGGCGGCGCATCTGGCGCGTCAGCCCGCAAGCGCAGGCACAACTCTTTCAAGCAGGCGCGCAATGTCCAGAGCGCCGCAGGCACCTGCAGTTAGCACTTCATCGTGTGCGAGGGGCCGCCCCGCCAATCCGGCGGCACGGTTGGTGATGAGGGCTAAGGCAAGAACTCGCATCTTCAATTGCCGCGCGGCAATCACTTCCGGAACTGTGGACATCCCCACTGCGTCCGCTCCCAGACGCTTGAGGGCGCGAATTTCGGCCGGGGTTTCATATTGCGGCCCTGGCATGGCGGAATAAACTCCTTCAAAACACTTTACCCCGAGTGATCTCCCGGCCTTGACCACGGCCCGGCGCAGCCGGGGATCATAAGCGTCACTCATGTCACCAAACCGCGCGCCCCAGCGTGGATCATGGGGCCCGGTCAGCGGGCTGGAGCCCTGGAAATTCAGATGGTCAGAAAAAGCCATCAGGCTGCCCGTGGCGGCCGACGACGAGATACCCCCAGCTGCACAGGTAAGGATCACCGTTTGAACGCCGGCGAGGCCCAGAACGCGCACGGCAAAACCCACTTCTGCCGGAGTATAACCTTCGTAAAGATGCACGCGCCCTGCGAGGACCGCCACCGGGAGCCGCTTCAATCGGCCGAAATGCAGCTTGCCCGAGTGGCCCGCCACAGCTGGGCGCGAGAAATGCGGGATGCGCCAATACGGAACTGTTTCAGCATCCGCGATTCGTGAGGTCAAGGCGTCGATGCCGGACCCCAAGACAACCCCGACCCGCGGGAACTGCGGCACGCGTCGCTTCAAGTAACGTGCAGCCTGCATGGCCTGCCTGTATCCGTGCTGTCCACGCTGAGAGGGCATGATTTAATTCAGCGGATGAAGAGCCCGACAATTGCCGCAGACAGATAGTTTGCCAGAGTTCCCCCAAGCAGCGCCCAGAGACCCAGCTTTGCCATGTCATGCCTTCGCGACGGCGCCACCGCCCCAATAGCTCCAATCTGAATCCCAATGGAACCGAAATTGGCAAATCCGCAAAGTGCATAGGTGGCAATGGTAAACGAGCGTGCGGCGATGTGCCCTTTCAGCGGACCCAGCAGGGAAAACGCCACAAACTCGTTCAAAACGACCTTAGTGGCCAACAGGTTTCCTACGGCCATGGCGTCATGCCAGGGCACACCGAGCAGCCAGGCCACCGGAGCAAGAAAATAACCGAATATGGTGGAAAGGTTTGTATGGGCAAAGCCGAGAAAACCATTCGACAGGGCGATGAGCGCAACGAATGCAATCAGCATAGCGCCCACATTGAGAGCGATGAATAGGCCGTCAAGGACTCCTCGGGTGATAGCATCGAGGAGGTTGACGTCTTTATTCTCGTGAAGCAGTTTCACCTCGCCGGCTGTTTGCGGCTTGCCTGTCTCCGGAATCAGCATCTTAGAGACCAGCATCGTTCCCGGCGCAGTCATCACCACTGCGGTCAGTAAGTCACGCGCCTGTGCACCGAACAGGATATACGCGCCCAGCACTGAACCTGCAATATGCGCCATGCCGGCCGTCATAACAGTCATCAACTCGGACTGGGTCAGGGTTTCCAGGTAGGGACGGATAACGAGCGGCGCTTCCGACTGCCCGATTGCGATGCTGGCAACAACTTCCAGTGACTCGGCCCCGCTGGTTCCCATCAGCTTGAACATCGCCTTCGCCGCCAGAGAAACCAGCGCGGGCAAGATGCCCACGTAGTAGAGAATTGATAGGAATGCAGCCACGTATATGATCAACGGCAGCGCCTGGAAAGCGAAAACCATACCCAGGCTTCCCTTGGGATCGCCCAGCGGGCCGAAAACGAACTTGGAACCTTGAAACGCAAAATCAAGGAACCATACCACGCCGCTCGACGCTTTGCTCAGGAGCCAGTAACCAGCCCCCGTGCGAATCACGAACATGGCAATAACGAATTGCAGGCCCAGGCCCCAGCCCACAATCCGCCAGCGAATGGCATCACGGTGGCGCGAAAGCGCGTAACAGGTTCCCAGAATGACCAGAATACCCAGCAGGGATGCAAGACGGTTCAGTGGACTCTCCAGAAATCGAACTTGGGCGGCAATGCATCGATTGCCCCGGCATGAGGATATAGCAGAAGTTGTGAAAAATTGATACAAACTTCGATTGGTTGGTATTAACCATGGTTATCTAAGAATGCGTGGATTCGAACGGCGAAGGCACTGTGAGATTATTTCCCAGGCAAATTGCCTTGGGATGCAGAAATGCCCAAGTCCGGTGAACGGATGATGGAACCATGACCCCGTTTTCAACGGATTCCCTGAGCGGGAAGCGGACTCTGATTACCGGGGGCCTGAGAGCGATTGGCCAAGTAGTAGAGCAGCTGATGAAGGATTCCACAACCCTGGCAATGAAGGACGTTGCCGAGGATGAGAAGGCAACCGAGGTTCTGAACGAAGCCGGCGGAGCTGAGCGGCATGCCCTGGCTTTGGGGGGTGGTGCAGCATTCACACGGAACCCCCGAAGGCTACAGGCTGAAGATGGAGAGTTCCGGGCTTGGCATCAGCGTGAATGAAAAGGAGGTCGGCAAAAATCCCTTACAGCAGGAAGTCATCCACTCCACAAGCATCCGCGCCAACGGCGGCGCCGTCCAGGATTGCTAAGCCTCTTGTTTACGGATCAAGGGCCCCTTCCGTGAGGTCGATGTTATTAAGGTGCCTGGTGGTTTTCCGGACATATTCGTGCGCCGGAGGCGGTGTACCGATGGACGTATCTTCCAGCAGGCGGGAATTGTCAAAAGTCTGATCCAAATCCATAAACCGGAAGTAAGGCCCCATGGCCGTGAGCAGCATCCGCAGGTTGCCATTGCCGTTGAACTCGGTATTCCAGTAAGCCAGATATTTGCTGTACTCACACTGGTTAAGTTCGCTTTCTGGCGTGAGCTTTTTGGGCAATTTCTTCATTTGCTGGAGCAATTCATGCCGGACGAATTTGAACGATGGGCGGCCATCTTTATCGTCTTCGGCAGCGCGCAGGATCGCTTCAAGAGTGGAGGACGACTGTTTGCCGGCGGAAATGTGATAAGTGCTCCATCGCCGCTTTGCAAAAAGCAGTTCCACAATGGCTTCGGCGGTGTAATCGACTGGAATGATATCGAGGTGCGCTTCCGGATTTGACGGAATCAGGCGAATGGCACTTACTGCAGCCAGCGCCCACAAGATCACGTAGGAGCGTGGTGTCCAGTCGCGCGTGTCGCCCATGATGATGGAAGGCCGGACCACCAGCAGTTTTTCATTAGGGATGGCGCGAGTGACGTTCATCTCCCCGATCATCTTGGTGTAGCAGTACCGCACCACGTGTGCCGCGGCGGTCGAGGGCGACTGGTCTTCCAGAATATTGCAGCGCGTCAGGCTGGTCCCGCATATACTTGCGGTTCCAACGTAGACAAACGTCTCCAGGTTGGGCAGGGATTGCGCCCAGGTGAGGATTTGCTGTGTGCCGCCGATATTGATCCTCTCGACGCTCTCCGTGGAAGACGGCGCAAAGGAAGTGTCAGCTGCGGCGTGAATCACCGTGTCAACCTCGCCCAGGTCTTTCAGGCGGCAGAGCTTTTCAGCCAGCGAGCCGTCCGCGAGGTCCCCAACCACTGGAATAATTCTGGTGCAGTCAAAAGCGTCCCCGTGGAATTGGAAGACCTGCTGCAGGCGGCTCCAGGCTTTCTGCGTATCATTGCTACGGATCAGGCAGTAAAGCTTTTGAATTTTTGGCCTCTTGGAAAGGAGAACGGCTAGTTCTCCCGCCAGAAAACCCGTTGATCCCGTAAGAAACACGTTCACAATTTCACCTCATTAAAACCTGACGAAAAAATTAATGCAGTATTGCTTTGAGCAAACTGTACGAAAAGAGAAGAGAGTCTCCGACCAGGCCCCAAAACAGGGCGCAGAGCAGTGAACCGAAGGTGAGCAATTTGAGGAACGACAAGAGCCTGAAATCCTGATCTTTGCTTAGAAAAATGTAGGCGTGTAGCGGGCTCCACCAGGTGGATACTGCCGCAAAAACATAGGCAGGTTTGTTGACTACGACCGAGCGGACTTTTCCCCGCAGTCCGGCCGGGCCAGGCCTTTCCAACCAGGAGTGTATCTTTTCCGTGAAAAAGATGTCCTCCTGGAAGTGCTGGTAAAGGTAGTATCCTCCCCAGGAAGCCAGAAATATGGACGGAAATAGCGGAAAGAAAACGAGATAACGGAACTTGAGGGTGAGCCAGGGGAAATAGATGTAGTCAAAAAGCCAGATGATGCAGAGGTACAGCAGGTATACCGCACCAAACTTCGAGGCCCGCTTAAACGGCCCCGCCAGCACTCCTCGCCACATGGGATCCTGCGCCGATCTTTCTGCGGTGCTTCCAGTGTAGCTTTGGGACTGACGAAACCGGGAAAACTAAGCTACTTCCTGTTGGTCGATAGCACTACGCCTGGGTCTAAGATGCCTGCCGGGCATCCGGAGGTTGCATTACGCCTTTGCCGGATTTAGACCGCAGCCGCAGC
>JBJKQZ010000509.1:0-5211 GCA_046704865.1 Terriglobia bacterium | reverse complement strand
CATGGTAAAGAGCATGGCGCCGATCCCGGCAGTGGTTCCCGCCATTCCGGCGATGGAACCCACAAAACCGGTCGGGAAAGTGTCGCTGGGCAAGGTCTGCACGTTATTGACCCAGAACTGAAAGCTGAAGAGTACGACGCTCATCAGCGCCATGGCCGTCACTGGAGATCGTGCGCGCGCTATGAAAAGGCCGGAAGGTGCCAGCAGGGCAGCAAACAGAATGGCCACGCCGCGTGCGCGGTAAATCTTCCAGCCTCGTGCCACCAGGTGGCCGGAAGTCCATCCCCCCAACAGGCTTCCGGCGGCGGCTCCCAGATATGGAATCCATGCGAAAAAACCGATGTCTTTCATGCTGAACCCCAGTGCCGTGTGAAGATACAGAGGTAGCCAGATGAGGTATAGCCACCAGACTGGATCACCCAGAAATCGTGCCAGCACAATTCCCCACACTGTCGGGTAGCGAACCAAATCTTTCCATCCGGGTGCGATGGCCCTGTCCGATCTCTTCTGGCCTCTCAAAATGTAGTCGCGCTCGACCTCGGAAATCATGCGGTGACGTTCAGGAAGCCGAAAGAAGAGGAACCAGAATCCGATCCAGATGATTCCTAGCGAACCCGTAGCTAGAAAAGTTATCTGCCAACCGTACCGAAGTTGCAGCCAGACAACCAATGGAGCCGCCACCACTGGGCCAAGGGCCGCACCCGTATTGACGATGCCCATTCCGAGAGCACGCTCCTCGACCGGAAACCATTCGGCCGCGGCCTTTGTAGCCGCTGGCCACTGTCCGGATTCGCCCACACCGAGGGTCAGCCGGAAAACGCTGAGGCTGAAAAGGCTTCGCGGCATGGAGTGCGCCGCCTCAGCCAGTGACCAGATTGCCATCGCGATTCCGTAACCGCTCCGGGTTCCAAAGCGGTCATGGATTTTTCCAAAAAAGGTTAGGCCCAGCGAATAAGTAAGCAAAAACCATGTGTTGATGCTGGCATAGTCCAGGTTGGAAAGGCGAAGGTCCGAGCAGATAACGGGAGCAAGAATCGAGATGGTAAGCCGATCAATGTAGTTGATCAGTGTTGCCAGGAAGACCAGGCTGACGATCCACCAGCGCAGCCCATGGATAGGGGTCCTCCCTGCCGGCGGATTCATTTCGGTTGTCGGCACGTATAGTCCAGACTAATGCGCGCTGCCCGCAGGAATCCAGTGAATCAGGTCCCTGGAACGGGCAAGGCCCAGCCGGTTCCATCCGCGTCCCACGTAGGTAGTCTTCTCATTCCGGCCGGCGTAGATCATATAGAAGTAGCCGTCGTCCTTGCGCCAGTCGTAGAAGGCGGCGGCATCGGCATGTACGAACTTATTGAAGTCCTGCGCCGGAATTCTCAACTGCAGGGCCTCGTCCCAATTTAGCCAGTTGTGGTTGTTGGCAAGGGTGTACAGGTACTCGTGGTGTCCATGCGGATAATCAGAGGTCAGCAGATGCCATTTGCTGTCGAAATGGACAAACTCGAAATTCTCATGGACCAGTCCGTTTTCGTGGCCGTTGTGCATGGTAAGACGGGGGAACCCCGACCCCACAAATGACCATGGGTCCCTTAAAGGCTTTGCAAAAGCCAGCCGTGCTTTCCGGACTTTCATCCCCTGTTTCCAGACCAGATAGTAGTTAGCGCTCGCATATGCAAGAGCGGCATCAATCGCCCTTTTCCCAACGGTCAAATTTGACGCCAGAGCATAACGTTGCGACCAGTGAACCAGGTCGTTGGAAGTCATGTAGAACAGTTGGTCTACCTTTCCAGGCTTGTCTCCCCATGAATTAAATGAAAGTTCATATTCATTCCCCATCCACTGAACGTCCGGTGAACACATCCCGACCCATCCGTCTGCCTCGCCGTCAAAATCGAGGATGGGGCGGGAATATGTTTTGAAGTCGTGTGTGCTCACTTCAACCACGTGGCTGCGGATCCTGCCGTGGTCTGTGTAAAAGGCCGAGAAGAAGATATAAAAAGTTCCCTTGCGATAAGCCATTGCGCAATCCTTAATTGACCAGTGGGGATAGGAGAGAACGGGGTTGTGAAGGCTTTCCCAGTTAATGAAGGACCGAGTGGCTGCTTCTGCGGGCAGGGCCAGCAAATTAAAGAGCGCGATTGAAGTCCAAAGACTCTTCATCATGGGTCCTCCGGGGCTATGATTCGCAATCCACCAACACGTGGATCGCCTCGTTCATCTGATCGTCTCGCAAGAGGAAAGCATCCTGGACACGACTCAATGGTACCGTGTGAGTTACAATTTCTTCTGTATTCACGAGGCCCTCCACCACCAGTCGAACGCCCTCTTCGAAAAAACGCCGCATATCCATATCGCGCTTGGGCTCGGTTGAATATATATCAAGCCGCTTGCGGTGGACTTTGAAGAAATCGATCGGGCGGTTGCACACGCCGATACATCCGTACATAACGATCCGTCCTCCGAAGGCCACGCAGTCGATGGCATCCACCATTCCGTCGCCTTCCAGGAGGCAGGGGATCACGATGTCAAACCCGTCCGGAAAATCCTTTTTGGCAATGCTCATGGTGGACGCATCAGGCGCCGGGACCCGGTACGCGTGCGTGGCCCCGTAGCGCTTTGCAATAATGAGGTTTCGTTCCTTTAGATCGCTAACTGCAAGCGCCTTTGGGCTGAAGAGCCTGGCCACCTGGGTCAGCACCAGGCCGCTAACTCCCTGGCCCATAATCAGCACATTTTTTGATGGACTGATTGCACCCAGTTCAACCGCGTGAATCACTCCCGGAAGCACCTCAATCAGGCTGGCGGCCTTCAGCGGGAAGTTCTTGGGAACGGCGTGAACATTGAAGGGCCGGCAGGTCAGATATTCTGCAAAAGCTCCCCAGACTTACCGGCAGGTCACTTGGTCTCCTTCCTGAAGACCTATAACATTCGATCCAAGCTTATCAATGACGCCCGCCACCTCATGCCCCAACCGCGCAGGCGTGCTTAGAAATTCAGGCCGCCGGGTTCCCCGGTAGGCCTCGACGTCGGAACCGCAGATGCCGACCCACTTGATCTTGACGCGAATTTCGCCATCACCGGGTTCAGGAATTTCTGCATGCGCAAGTGAAATCAGGCCGGCCGATTCGAGGATAGCAACCCGCTGAGCACGTGGGTCGCTCTTGTCCACCAGTTTCAGCTGCGGCTGGCTCATGCGGGTGGCCATACTCCATTCCTCCTGATCCTGCGTCGAATGTCCCCATTGGCACTTGTATAGGGATCTGCCCACGGCCAGTGAGATTATAACCGATGCCTCGTTCCATTCAGGCCTTTTGCCTGATGACAAAAAATAAACGGACCCCATCTTCCTCGGGACTCGCCAGGCCAAGCCCGGCGCAGAAGCCGCTGCCATGTTTTTGCGATAGTGTTGAGTTTTCCAGCTTCAAGCTCCTGATCGTCTGCTTTGACTTCTTCACAGACCACTGCCGAGGCATCATGGGTGCAGGCCTCCACATCGACAGTCTTCCCGGCCCTGAACAAGGCTTGGCACAAGTTGGTCATCCTTGCACGGCCATTTGGGTGGAACTTGACAACGTAGAGATTTCCTTATAAAAGTCAGTGCGAATATTATGACACCACGATTTCCAATAATGAACTTCTCTGCAAAGGCGGTCTGATGAAATCATTCAAAATGCTTTTAACGGTGTTAGCCATCCTGGCGATTACTTCCCTCGCGCCTGCCCAGCAGAGGGAGACCCTGCCAGCTTCTTCAAGAGCGTGGATGAACAAATCCCTGTCACCGCGAAAACGCGCCGAACTGCTGGTAAAACAGATGACGCTGGACGAAAAAATCCTGGAAATCCACATGATGAACACCCGCGAGCACCCGCGGGAAGTCCCGGCGATTCCAAGGCTGGGTATTCCAGCTCTGAAAATCACCAACGGTCCTGCCGGTGCCGGACCCGGCGACAGTCCTCACCCTGAACCAGCAACAGCTCTGCCAGCGGCTCTTGGGTTGGCGGCTTCCTGGGATCCTGACCTTGCCCAAACATTCGGCCAGGTAGCCGCAAGTGAGGCGGCAGACCGCGGCGAGCGCGTGATTGAGGCTCCGGGGCTGAACATCACCCGCGTGCCAGAGAACGGGCGCAATTTCGAATATTTCGGAGAGGATCCCTATCTTTCCGCCCGGATGGGAGTGGCGGAAATCCTGGGCATCCAGGAAAAAGGGGTGATTGCTGAAGCCAAGCATTACGATGCCAACAATCAGGAGGCCAACCGCAAGACCATCAACGAGGTCATTGATAAGCGAACTCTGCACGAAATCTATATGCCGGCATTCAGAGCCGCGGTAGAGGAAGGCCACGCCGCTTCTATCATGTGCGCCTATCCCAGAGTGAACGGACAATTCGGCTGCCAGAACGATTATCAATTGAAAGACGTTCTGCGCAAACAGTGGGGGTTTGAGGGGTTTGTGCAGTCGGATTATACGGCAACGCACAGCACCATAGCTGCGGCAATGGCGGGGCTTGATCTCGAGATGAAGCATGATGAATATTACGACAGTGGAATGAAGGGTGCCGTTACAGAGGGTAAATTGCGCCTTTCCGTTGTTGACAAAATGCTGATCCGCCGGTTTGCTGAAATGTTCCGGTTCGATCTTTTCGATCATGCTTCCCGAACCAGGCCAATCCCGGCAAGGCACGATGGTGCAATTGCCCGCTCGATCGCCGAAAAGTGCGCCGTGCTGCTAAAAAACAGCAAGGGCTTGCTGCCTCTGCGCGCGGCGGCGTTGCATTCCATCGCCGTCATTGGACCGTATGCTGGTGCAGCAATGACGGGCGGTGGCGGAAGCTCTGAAGTAACTCCAATCTATACGGTTAGTCCGGTCGAGGGAATCAAAAACAGCGTCAGTCCCAGCGTGGTTGTCAGGTATAACGACGGCAGTGATCCAGCCGCAGCGGCCAAGGTGGCTGCGGCGTCTGATGTGGCACTGGTGATGGTGGGAAACAAGGACCGTGAAGGCCACGACAGGCCCAACCTGACATTACCTGACAACCAGGATCAGCTTGTGGAAGAAGTGGCGGAAGCCAACCTCCGGACAGTAGTCATTCTCAAGACGGGTGGGCCGGTACTGATGCCGTGGCTCTCGAAAGTGAGCGCCGTGCTGGAAGCGTGGTATCCGGGGGAGGAGGATGGAAACGCTGTAGCGGCCCTGCTGTTTGGCAAGGTTAACCC
>JBJKQZ010000508.1:0-6023 GCA_046704865.1 Terriglobia bacterium | reverse complement strand
CATCGCTCGACGCCGGCATTAATTTTGTTGATACTGCGCCCGCCTACGGCATGGGGCTTTCGGAAACATTAGTGGGAAAAGCGATTGCAGGCCGCCGCGGCAAGGTGGTTCTTGCCACCAAGTGCGGCATCGTCTGGCACACGGAGAAGGGCACGCCTTTTATCAACCAGAACGGTAAAACGATGCACCGCTACCTGGGGCCGGAGTCAATCCGCTATGAAGTGGAACAAAGCCTTAAGCGCCTCAACACTGATTACATCGATCTCTACCAGACGCACTGGCAGGACGCGACCACTCGGATTGAAGAGACCATGACCACTCTGCTGGACCTGAAACGCGAAGGGAAAGTTCGCGCCATCGGCGTCTCAAACGCTACGGTGGAACAGATAGAGGCTTACCGCCGTTTAGGCCCGGTGGATTCCGGCCAAGAAAAGTACAGCTTGCTCGACCGCGGGCTTGAGCGTGAGTATCTTCCTTACGCCCTCAAGAACAACATCGCTGTGCTGGCCTATTCACCGCTGGCGTTCGGTCTGCTGACAGGCAAGGTGAGCCCGGAGCGGCAGTTTCCAGCAGACGACATTAGGCACAACAATCCGAGATTCAGCGTGGAGTCACGGAAACAGGTGTTGGCAATGCTGGACAAAATGCGACCCATCGCAGAAAAGCACGCCCTGACGCTGGCTCAACTGGTGATCGCGTGGACCATCGCACAGCCCGGCCTTACCCACGCGTTGGTGGGTGCCCGCAACAACCAGCAAGCCGAAGAAAATGCCGTTGCCGGCAACGCTGCGCTTTCACGGGAAGAACTGGAAACTCTCAACCAGATTGTGTCCAGGCAGTCCCTAGCCGCGCAGAAATAGCATGTCCGGCAATAGCCAATCGATACTCCTGTAAGCCATGGCTGTGACCTCTTTCAAAGCGTCACGCAGCTATAGAATCTCTTGCCGCGGTACGGGTGCGGTGTTCACTTCTTAAAGTGGCCGCGCAAAGCCGCCACTACTTCCATCCCCGGGTCCACCCCGGTAAAACCTTGCTGCGTTTTTCGTGAGATAATCACAGATTATTGATCTGCCATCAAGAAGAGACCCGCAGGCCGTAAGCACCAGGTCCGCGCGATCCGAAATTCTGGAGTGAAATCTGATGAAAGCACTGGTAAAGAGCCGCGCGGAGCGTGGCCTGTGGATTGAAGACGTTCCAAAACCCACGATCGGGATCAACGATGTTCTGATCCACGTACAACTGACAGGAATATGTGGTACGGACCTGCATATTTTCGAATGGGACGACTGGGCTAAGAAGACGATTCCCGTACCGCTTGTGATCGGCCACGAATTTGTTGGAAAGATTGCGGAAGTGGGCTCTAACGTCACCGACTTTGAGCCTGGAATGATTGTAAGCGGCGAAGGGCATGTGGTGTGCGGGCGCTGCCGCAACTGTCTGGCCGGGCGGCGTCATCTGTGCGCCCAATCAAAGGGCGTGGGGGTCAGTCGGCCCGGTGCCTTTGCCGAATACATCGTGCTGCCGATGACCAACATCTGGCGGCATAACCCAGTGGTTCCGCTGGAGATTGGCGCAATCTTCGATCCCTTCGGCAATGCTGTTCATACGGCGCTGCAATTCCCGGTGCTGGGTGAAGACGTGCTGATCACCGGAGCGGGACCCATTGGGCTGATGGCGGCGGCAGTGGTGCGGCATGCCGGGGCGCGGTTTGTGGTGACCTCAGACCTGAACCCGAACCGGCTGAAACTGGCTGAAAAGATGGGCGTGACGCGGGCCATCGATCCCAAGAAGACGCCGCTCGAGCAGGTACAGAAAGAACTGGGTATGCAGGAAGGATTTGACGTGGGACTCGAGATGTCCGGAAATCCATCGGCCTTCCGAAGCATGCTCGCCAACATGAGCCACGGCGGGAAAATCGCGATGCTCGGGATTCCCAATCAAGAGATGTCCATCAACTGGAATGAGGTGATTTTCAACATGCTGACCATCAAGGGCATCTACGGACGCGAAATGTACGAGACCTGGTACAAAATGACCGTAATGCTGGAATCGGGTCTGTACATCAAACCAGTGATTACGCATCACCTGAAGTGGCAGGAATACGAAAAAGGCTTTGAGGCTATGAGAGGCGGCAACTGCGGCAAGGTGATTCTGGATTGGAGGGAATAAAGTGTACGGGAGCATTCGCGAACATCTAACTTCAAGGCTGGGTGAAATCCGTCAGGCGGGACTTTACAAGAACGAGCGAACGCTGACCTCGCCGCAACAAACGCGAGTGCAGTTAAAGGGCGGCAAGAGCGTTCTGAATATGTGCGCCAACAACTACCTGGGACTCGCCAACCATCCGGCCATTGTGCAGGCGGCAAAGGAGGCGCTCGACCGCTGGGGATACGGGCTTTCATCGGTCCGCTTTATCTGCGGAAAACAGGCCATCCACCAGCAACTGGAAGAGGGCATCAGCCGGTTTCTCGGAACCGATGACACCATTCTTTACAGTTCATGCTTTGACGCCAACGGTGGGCTGTTTGAAACGCTGCTGGACGCGGAAGATGCTGTGATTTCCGACGAACTCAATCATGCCAGCATCATTGACGGCATCCGTTTGTGCAAGGCCAAACGCTACCGGTTTCGCAACGGCGACATGGGCGATTTGGAGGAAAAGCTGAAGCAGGCCAAAACGGAAGCTCGTTACGCGCTGGTGGCGACGGACGGCGTTTTCTCCATGGACGGCTACGTGGCCAAACTCGGCGAGATTTGCAGCCTGGCAGAAAAGTATGACGCGCTGGTGATGGTGGATGACTCGCACGCCGTGGGATTCATGGGCAAGCATGGGCGCGGCACTCCGGAACATTGTGGAGTGGAGGGCCGCGTAGACATCGTCACGGGAACGTTGGGTAAGGCGCTCGGCGGCGCGAGCGGCGGGTACACCACAGGCCGAAAGGAAATTATAGAATTGCTCCGGCAGCGCTCGCGGCCGTACCTTTTCTCCAATTCCGTATCGCCATCGATTGTGGCCGCGTCACTTAAAGTTCTCGACCTGCTTCAGGAATCCGGCGAGTTGCGCGAGCTCCTGAAGGAGAATACAAAGTTCTTCCGCGAGCAGATGGCGGCACTGGGATTTTCCATCCTTCCCGGTGAGCACCCGATTGTGCCCATCATGATTGGTGATGCCGCCAGGGCCACGCAGATGGCCGACGCGCTGCTCCAGAAAGGAATCTACGTGATTGGCTTTTCATACCCGGTGGTACCGCAAGGCAAGGCACGCATCCGTGTGCAGATTTCAGCCGCGCACACCCGGGCGGACCTGGAGTTCGCTGTCCGGAGCTTCAAGGAAGTGCGGGAAGCCATGGCGTGAAGAACTCGCTTGCAATTGACAGCTTGTTGAAGCAAAAGACAGCCACCACATCTTTCAGAAACTTAAGCCTATAATGCCTGTTATGGATGAACATAAGCGGTTGACCGCGATGGTGAAGGCAGCGGGTTGAGCGGCCAAGTTGAGTCCAAGTATTTTGGACTCGGTCCTGGCCACTCTGCCGAAACAGACTGACCCTAACGTTCTCGTTGGCTTCGATACCGGCGACGATGCGGGCGTGTATCTGATAGCGCCTGGCATAGCACTGGTGCAGACTGTCGATTTCTTTACCCCTATTGTGGACGATCCGTGGACGTTCGGCCAGATTGCGGCAACCAATTCCCTGAGCGACGTTTACGCGATGGGCGGAAGGCCTGTTTCCGCGCTATCGATTGTAGGCTTCCCCAACACGGGCAGCGACCTAGACGTGCTGGAAAAGATCCTGCAGGGGGGGCTCGCCAAAATGCAGGAGGCGGGCTGCACTGTGATTGGCGGGCACTCGATCAGTGACGAAGAAATCAAGTTTGGTTATGCGGTCACTGGCGTGGTGGATCCCGATCGAGTGCTGGCTAACAAGGGCGCGCAGCCGGGCGATCACCTGGTGCTGACCAAGCGCCTGGGAACGGGAATCATCTCAACGGCGCTAAAACAGCAGAAGGCAAGCGAGGATTCCGTAAACGCCTCAATCGAGTCGATGTGGACGCTCAACCGCGCCGGAGGCGAAGTGGCGCATGAATTTGACGTCCATGCCGCTACGGACATTACCGGCTTCGGGCTGCTGGGCCACGCGCGCGCCATGGCAGTGGCCAGCCAGGTGAGCATGGTGATCGAGCACGACAAACTTGAGTTCCTTCCCGGCGCGCTAGATTATTCTCGCCAGGGCTTCCTTCCTGGAGGTCTGAAGAACAACATCAAATTCATTGGCGGCTGTGTGGAATTTGATCCCAAAATCCCGCAGGAAGTCCGCAACTTGCTGTTCGATCCTCAGACTTCCGGTGGACTGCTTCTGGTGGTGAACGGGAAGGACGCTGCGGCGCTGGTCAGGATACTTGTCGAGCGCGGCATCCCCGCCCGGCAGGTGGGTGAGGTCATCGCGAAGACCAATCCTCTTATCCAGGTTCGCTGAGCAACTGTCTGCACCGGCAAACGAAGATGGAAATTCGTCCTGCGTCATCAGCCGAAGATATTGAAATTGTCCGCAGGCTCTTCCGCGAATACCAGTCCTCGCTCAGCATCGATCTTTGTTTCCAGAATTTCGAGAGCGAGCTGGCAGACCTGCCCGGCAAGTATGCGCCGCCCGAAGGCCGTCTTTACCTGGCATTTGATGGCGGAGAAATTGCAGGCTGCGCAGGCCTTAGAAAAATAGAGGACAGTGTGTGCGAGCTGAAACGACTCTATGTTCCGCCGCCGCACCGCGGCCAGGGAATCGGGCGCAGACTGGCGATTCAGGCTATCGCCGACGCGCGAGGGATGGCGTACGAACGCATGCGGCTGGACACGCTACCCTCAATGCAGCGTGCACAGGAGCTCTACTATGATCTCGGTTTCCAGCCGATCGCTCCGTATACAAACAATCCCGTGCAAGGAGCGCTCTTCTTGGAACTCCGGTTGAGGTGAGGCACGAGCCCCTGCCCGAATGCGCCAAAGCATTGCGCGTGGGTTTGAACTCAGGCTAAGATGAGCGCATGAAGAAGTTGTCCATGCAGGTTAAGTTTGCGCTGGGCATCATCCTGATCGGCGGAACAGCGCTTCTGGCCGAATATGTACTGGTCAAGTGGTATCCCTACTATCAGGGTTATAAAGCCAACAAAGTCCTCCAACTTCTTCCTTATCAGAACTCAACGCTTGGAATTGACATGCAGGTAGCCGCAGGGATCTACGGCAAGGTCGATGATTTTCCCGGCGGTGTCAGGATCTACCGTACCCATCTTTTCAGCAAGGGAGCGGCGCTGATAATAACTTCCCAATCGAACCCGACCAATTCAGAGGAGTTTTCGCCGCAGCTACTGGCCAAGTGGGAAACCACGGGAACCTATCAGGACATTCCCGACTATCGGTTTGATCATCTCAAGATCCAGGGCCGTGACGCCGTGATGATCTGGCAATCGGCCGAGCATGCCAAAGTCCTGCCGGCCATCAGCTTCGACGTTTCCAGCACGGAAAACCCGACGCTCGTGACGGCCCACATCATTTCACCCGACCACATTGTGGAAGCCAATTGCCGTCCGGGGTCGGACGACCCAGCGTTGTTCGTGCGGGCATGCGAGGAAAGCATCAAGTCAATCAAAGTGAGCGGGCCCCCGCCACAGGAAAAGCCCGAACCCGGAGTGCTTGAATTGAAGAACGTCAAGCCGATCAAGTAGCCCACCCGCAACTTCACCCCGAAGAGTTTTCATCACTACTGCCCGGCGACTCCAAATTCTGCTAGACTGTGCAACTCTAAAGTTCCTCGCAAAAAGGAGTGCTATTGACCCATGCCAAGTTGGATTGCCGTTGAAGGTAGTCTTGCCACGCCGAAGGGTTTCCGCGCCGCGGCGGCCGCGGCTGGCATCAAGAAGAAGCCAGGCGCTCTGGATCTTGCGTTGATTGTTTGTGACGTTCCCGGAGCAAGTGCAGCGGGTGTATTTACTACAAACCGGGTGGCGGCAGCTCCAGTATTGCTCTGCCGCCG
>JBJKQZ010000507.1:0-3550 GCA_046704865.1 Terriglobia bacterium | reverse complement strand
TCTACTCACAATGCGCCACCTACAAAAAGGTGGGCGTCACCAGCGGCTTCCGCCCCAGCGGCGGCGGCTTTGCCGAGTATGTGCGGGTGATGGACTGGATTGTGGAACGGGGAATGGTTCGGATTCCACCCGACGTCAGCTTTGAGGAAGCGGCTTTCGTTGAACCGGTCAACACCTGCCTGAAAGCCATCTACAAGGCGCGCGTGGAACCGCACGAAACCGCACTTGTGATCGGGCAAGGACCGATCGGCATGCTGCTCATGCTGCTGGCTCGCATCCACGCCGGCGCCCGGGTGATGACCACGGACCCGATGCCCGCGCGCCGCAGCAAAAGCGTTGAGCTCGGCGCTGAAGAATCCTTTGATCCCCTGAGCGGAGACCTGGTGAGCGCCATCCAAAAGCGCACTTCAGGCCGCGGGGCCGACGTGGTCCTGGTGGCCGCTCCGCAACGGGAACTTCTGGAACAGGCCCTGACGCTGGTGCGCCCGGGAGGCCGTGTTCTGCTTTTTGCTTATAACGACCCGCTGTTGCGCGTGGAGTTCCCGGCCGCCACGGTGGGCATTGACGAAAAAGAAATTCTAGGCAGTTATAGCGCTTCATATGACCTGCAGGATGAATCTGCCCGGCTGATTTTTGGACGCGTCCTGCCGGTTCGGGAATTAATCTCCCACCGGTTTCCACTCTCGCAAATTGAACAGGCCTTGAGCCTAGCAGCCCATCCTACTGAGGAGTCGCTGAAAGTCATACTGGTGCCCTAATGGATACTCATCTCAACGGCGATATGAACGCCGCTGTGTTATACGGTCGTGAAGTCCTTAAAATCGAACGGATCCCGATACCTGATTTTGCCCCTGACGAGGTATTGGTTCGGGTGAAAGTGGCCCTCACTTGCGGAACGGACCTGAAGGTCTGGCGCCAGGGCTACCATGCCAGAATGATTGTTCCTCCGGCTGTTTTTGGCCACGAGCTCGCCGGTATTGTTGAAGCAACCGGAAGCGAAGTTGGCAACGGCCTCAAGCCCGGGTCCTGGGTGGTGCCGGCAAATTCCGCGCCCTGCAATGAGTGCTTGTTCTGCCGCAAGGGCCAGACGAACCTGTGCAATTCCCTGCTCTTCAACAATGGTGCTTACGCCGAGTACATCCGAATTCCGGGCCGCATTGTGCGCGAAAATACTCTGGAAATACCCGCCCATGTTCCCTTTCGCGACGCAGCATTGGTTGAGCCGCTGGCCTGCATCCTTCGGGGCATTGAAGAAACGGGAATTCACCCCGGCCACACCACGGTGGTTGTGGGTTGCGGCCCCATCGGCCTGAAGTTCAGCCGCATTCTTTCCGTCCGTGGCGTGCGGGTGATTGCGCTCGGCAAAAGAAAAAGCCAGCTTCGAGCGGCGGAACAACTGGGCGCTTACGCGGCCTTCGATGTTTCCGAGCTGGGAAATCCGGTTACCGCAGTCCGCCAGCTTACGGAAAGCGGCCAGGGCGCCGATTCCGTGATTGAGGCGGTCGGGATACCCGAGACCTGGCAATGGGCCGTGCAGATGGTGCGCCGCGGCGGGACCGTCAACCTGTTTGGAGGTTGTCCGCGCGGCAGCCACGTGCAGTTTGATCCCTCGGTGCTGCATTATTCCGAAATCACCATTCGGTCCACTTTCCACCATACGCCGGAGTTTATTCGCAAAGCGCTCGATGCCGTTGCCAAAGGCGAAGTTCGCGCTTCAGATTTTGTAACAGGCGAGATTCCGCTCGACGAATTGCCCCGCTTCTTCCAGAAAATGAAGCACCGAAATGGCGAATTAAAGATGGCGGTCATTCCCTAGATTGCTCGTAAAACTTTGATGGAAGGCATGGGATCGAGCACTTCGCGAACCTTGGGAATCCGCTTTGGAAGGGTTATTTGGCTCCCATTTCGCATTAAGACGCGATTTTATTGTAAAAGCAGCAAACCCCTCCAACCAACTAACATATTGATAATACATAGCATAGCGATTTCGACCGTCATTTAGACAGTGCAATTTCCTGCACACCTGCCTTGCCATATGCTGTATTGATCATCTGGAACTTGCCGAAATTGAATTCAGGATATATCCTAGGACGTAAGTTTGTTATGGTTCTCGTGCTGTAGCGCACGCCGGGGGGTTCACGAAGACAGTATGAAAGGCTAGGACAGAAGTGTATGTCTGAATCGGCCCTATTGAGCAGGAGAGATCTCTCTCACCTGGAAAGGAATGTGAACATGACCCCAATCCGCACGAAGGTTACAAATCCTGAGCGGCCGCAGATGAGCACTGGGAGCACTGTTTCTGCGCTGCTCCGTCATGCGGCTGAAGTCGCTCTTCTTCTGACCCTGGCCACCAGCTGCGCCTACGCGCAGGGCGCGGCCGAATATGGAGGGGCAACCTCAGGGATATCCGGCAGCATTGCCGGGACCAATATCATGAAGAATGTCACGCTCCCTGACACCAGCAGCAAACCCTCCACGCTGATGACACAACCTTCAAGCAACGCCGGAGTGAACAAGAACTATATTTTCGATTCCATGAAGCAAGGTTCCGTGGCCGAAAATCGGAAGGACCTCGAAGCTCGTGCCGGCAAGAATGCGGCCAAGCTGATGCTCAGGTCAAATCCGAGCAAGGCCGATGTGAAAATAGACGGGAAGCCGGTGGGCCAAACCCCGCTGCTGCTGGTCCTGCCTCCGGGGCAGTATGAAGTGGCAATGAACGGGGGCCGCATGGACCACGCGGAACAGAAGGTTGATCTTCTCCCAAAGGAAACACGCGAGTTCCTGCTTCCTCTCAAACAACTCTACCCAACTTCGGTTGAGATTCATCTGCACTAGTCAGCCGTGCAGTTCGCAGGGAGTTCAGTATGGGCGGTCCAATATTTGACAGACAGGTATTTGTAAAAAAGCAGCCGGCCCCAAAGCCGTTTTCACGGTCGCCGTTGCCCGGCGGCCTTGTCCTTGTCCTGGTTGCTGCGCTCTCCGCTTTTGCGACCTACCGGTTTGTAAAGGCGGGCGGAAAAGCAACCTCGGATCCTGCGGATAAGGCCCAAATTGCCGAGCTCCAGACCAAGCTGAAGGCGACGCAGGACCAGGTACAGCAACTTGAAAAACGGCGCCATGCCGCGGCTGCCAAAGCGGCCTCACAGGAAAGCAAACCCAGCGCCGCAAAAGCTGCTCCCGCCGTCCATACGGCCCGCACTGAATCCTTATCACACCCCAACAACTCTCGGATGGCCGAAACAAAGCCTTCGGCAAGCTTGCCTTCCAACGATCCAATCCATAGCCACCCGGCCACGAGCACCGCAGCCTCTGCGCCTCCGCTCAAGCCCGCTGCCTCGATGCCGAAGCCCGCTGCCGGTCAGGCGCTTTCCAACAAAGAGCTGACCAAACTACAGGGAAATCTCGCCGCTAACCATGACGAATGGGAGGCGACCACGGACCGCCTGGGCAATGTGGTTGGCGAACTTGATTCCCAGCGCTCGCAGATCCAGCAGACACAGACCGGCGTCAACTACCTTCTGGAAAGGGTGCAAAGGTCTGACGTCTCCTT
>JBJKQZ010000506.1:0-9351 GCA_046704865.1 Terriglobia bacterium | reverse complement strand
ACCCTTGGTATTCCATTCCGCTCTTCATTCATGGATCGGCCGCTCCGCATGTTCACCTCCTGTTCAGTGGTACCCGCCTATTATTCCAGCGCATCGGCGCCCCACGGATAACGCCAACGGCTGGTTTGGTGGCTTTATCAGGTGGTCAAAACCCGCCAGTTTGGAGCCGTGTCACGCCTCAAAATGCAGCGCATCATTCCGTCCCGGCTCCGAAGCAGTAGCGTAACCCAGTTCCAATCTACTTTGCAACGCAAAGTGTTTTGCGGCTCAAGCTGCACGCGCAGCAGGCCCGGTTTTCTCTGCCGGGTAAGCGTTTCCTCGGCCAGTCGTTGCCGCAAAGCAAGGTTTCTGAATCAGCCTAGGGTTGTGGGGTTCTCCAGGCGCGGGGCAAACTTGCTGTTCAAGCTTGGAGGCTACGGTCAGGAGTGGTCATCGTCTTCTAGGTCGGGTACCGTTGCAGGATTCGTGGCTGTCGAGACGCGTTCCCAGGCGCTGGTGCGCCAGTTGTCCACGGAACCTTTTGGAGGATTCCACACCGGCAGCGCCATCAGCAGCCGATCGGCAAAGCCGAAGAGATAAGGTTCGTACATGGCGCGCAGCCGCTCCAGCGTTTCTGCGGCGGCTTTTCCCTGGCACATTGGCGCGCCGCAATCGCCCAGGATCTGCCGTACGTCGTTCAGCGTGTCCGGGTCAAAACGGTCAAGCGGCACAAGGCGCGGCGGCACGCCGGTAGCCTGCGCCAGGTCCACCAGCGCGTGCCGGCAGATGGCAAAGGTCAATTCCGCCTGCCAGCGCAGCGCTCCTTCGGTATAGGCAATCAGCAGCGCGCAGGCGTCCAGGATGGTGGCCAGCGCTGATACCCATGACTGGTTGTTGTGCTGCGAGCGGAAGTAGCAGAGCACGGGATAGGACAAGTGGCTTTCCATCAGTTCGGCGGCCCAGCTTTCCCACGCGCGCAGGTAGTCGTCCAGCGCGTCCAGGTTCTGCTGGCGGACATGCCGGCGCAGCAGTTCCGCGGCGGTAGGTGGCGAGCCGGCCCGCGCATCCAGCAGAGAGATGTTCGCTTCGCGGCGCGAAAACGATCCGTAGAGCACCGGAAGGTAGGAAATGATCACCGCCAGGAAGGCGAAGCCCATTCCGGCTTCGAACACCGTCACTAACCGCGCAAACGGCGTGCGTGGGACCACGTCGCCCAGTCCCAGCGTGAAAAAGCTGGTTCCGCTCAGGTAAAGCTGCGTCCGGAAGGACTGCACGGTCCCGGGATCGCCCATCATCCAGGCTTCCGCCCATTGCAGCATTCCGAAACTCAGGATCAGTCCCCCCGCCCACACTCCGAACAGGATCAGCACGGAAAGCGGGCCAAAAATTCCCAGGAAGCCTTCACGCCGTTTGGCAGCCTTGATGCGGCGCGCAATCCAATACCACGGTTCACGAATGCTGCGATAATACAGCGCGGCAAGCCGGTAGCGCCGCGTGACGCGCCGGGGCAGAATGATGGTTTCAAATGCGTCCCAGAGGATCGCGCCCAGCAGGACAATTCCCAGCAAACCGATCAGCGCCGCCACAAAATGTTCCTTTCCCCGAAGTTGCCACAGACTGTTTCTCTTAACTCTAGGTGCGAACCCTGGGGAAAGCAAGTTGTGAAGGAACCATCCGCGGAGAGTACGGCTGGCGGGCAGAATGTGGCAGTGGAAGGCCGCTTGCGCTTCTCAGGTCATGCACGGAACATAAAGACTCTGGCGTGCCAGGACCCATGCGGCCGCGTTCCAGACAGTCTGCGCGGCAAACTTCTATTCCTTCACGTTCAAATTGTTTTCCACGGCTTCGGGAGGCTTGCCCTGGTGGTTTCCCAGCAGCCACTCGATTCGATGCTCGAAGGATGGCTGACGCATTTCGCCCTCCACGCGGCCGACAATTTTCCCGTCCTGGATGAAGGCCGTTGCCGGAACCGCCGGTCCCAGCTTCCATCGGTCGACGTCATCCCCGCTGCCGCCCACCCAGATGGGAAAATCGATGTGGTACTTTGCCACGAATGCCCGGACCTTGTCTTCGTCGCTGCGCTTGTCGAGCGAAACTCCAATCACCTGCACGCCGCGGTCCTTGTATTGCGCCTGCTCCTTCACCAGCATCGGAATCTCCTGCTGGCACGGTCCGCACCATGTGGCCCAGAAGTTCAGCACAATGATTTTGGCCTGGCCCTCGTAATCTTTCAGGTCGGCGCGCTTGCCGTCCAGGTCCTTGACCTTGAGCCTGGGCAGCGACGCCCCTGCCGCCGCAACAGGCGCAATGCCGGCCAGGAGTACAGCGATCATCAGCAAAAGGTGAAACTTTCTAAGATGCATAATGCCTCCTCAGGAATGATACTCCCGTGATAAATGTCTCGAGGGCTGCGGACCCGCGGAACTGTCAGTCAGTGTGAACTTGCGCCCAAAAGCTGCAGCATTTTTTCCGAATCGGTTGTCGGCAGCTTGCATTGATACCGCCGGCAGACGTAAGCCGTGGGCTTGCCGCCAAGCGCCGTCTGATACTTTGTGTATCCGGCCAGACGGAGGATGCCGGGCGCAGTCTCTTGCGTGGGCCTCAGCAACACCACTTTGTCCGGCAGGTAGGGCGCCGTGGCAGCCCGGAGCATGGCTCGCGTGTCCCGGGCGCGTGAGTCACCGGCAATCACCACTTCATACCGAGGCCCCAGGCTGTAGTCCGCCGCGGACAGCGCCGCTGGAAAGTCCGCAGGCGATTTCCGGATCAGGCCGGCGAACGCCTGCTCCGTCGCAATCGCTTTATCCTGCAGCTTCGCCTCTCCGGTCATGTCCGCCAGTCGCAGCAGATCAAGCGCCGCGATGGAATTCCCCGAAGGTAGATCGGAATCATTCATGCTCTTTTCGCGCACGGTCCGGCTGCGATCATCATCCGCAGTGAAAAAGAAGCCGCCATTCTTCGCGTCCCAGTAGTGCGCGACCATCTGCGAGCTGAGGTCGAGCGCCGCCTGCAGGTAGTGCGCCTGGAAGTCGGCTTCGTAGAGTTCCGTCAGTCCCCAGATGAAAAAAGCGTAGTCATCCAGGTTGGCGGGCACCACCGCTTTTCCGCCCGCGTAACTGTGCAGCAAGCGTCCGTCGCCGGAGCGGAGGTTTTCCAGAATAAATCCGGCGGCGCGCTCTGCCTTCTGCGCGTACCGGGCGTCGCCAAACGCCTGCGCCGCCCGTGCCAGCGCTGCAATCATCAGGCCGTTCCAGGAAGTGAGAATTTTTGTATCCACCGCGGGCGGCTGCCGCTTCTGCCGCGCGGCAAACAGTTTTTCCCGTGCGGCACCCAACCGCTGCTGCAATTCGCTCGATGTCATCTTCATTTCGGCGGCAGTTTTTTCGAGCGGCGTGCGAAAGTAAAGGATGTTTTCGCCCTGCCCCGCTTCCTGGAAGTTGCCTTTTCTGCTCGTGTCAAAAACCTTCAGGACCAGGTCGGCCTCCGCGGGGCTCAGCGCCTGCCGGATCTGCTCTTCGGTCCACAGGTAGAACCTGCCTTCGCCGCCGGCCGAATCAGCATCTTCGGAATCATAAAACGCACCTTCGGATGAGGTCAGCACGCGTTCAACGTAAGTGAAGGTCTCTTCCGCCGTTTTACGAAACCGTTCCTGGCGGGTAGCCTGATAGGCTTCCGTATAGGCCAGGGCGATCAGCGCCTGGTCGTAGAGCATCTTTTCAAAATGCGGCACGTGCCAATCCGCGTCAGTCGAATAGCGGTGGAAGCCGAAACCCACCTGATCGAAAATTCCTCCTTCACGCATGGCGTCGAGCGTCTTTTCAACCATACTGAGCGCCCTTGCATCGCCGCTCCTTTTCCAGTAACGAAGCAGAAACAAGAGGTCCAGGTCCGGCGGAAATTTCGGTGCGCCGCCAAAGCCGCCATGCCGGCCGTCAAATGCGGATGCGAGCTGATGGTAGGCTTCATCCAGCGTGTTCCTGCCCGGCGCGCCTCCCGGCGAGTCCTGCACCAGGGCCCGTGCCAGAGCGCTGCTCAGCTTCTCTCCGTTTCTGGTGATCTTGTCCGGATTCGACTTCCAGCTCATTTCGATTTTCGGCAGCAGTTCCAGCATGCCCACGTGCCCGCCGCTCGATTCGCGGGGAATGTAAGTGGAGGCAAAAAACGGCTGGCGATCGGGCGTCAGGATCACCAGCAGCGGCCATCCGCCTCCGCCGGTAAGCATTTCGCAAACCGCCATGTATTCATTGTCGATGTCGGGACGTTCTTCGCGGTCCACCAGAACCGGAATGTAGGATTTGTTGAGCAGAGCGGCAACCTGCGGATTCTCAAAATCTTCCTTCTGCATCACGTGGCACCAGTGGCAGGCGGAATATCCGATGGAAAGAAAGATCAGTTTGTTCTGGCGTTTTGCCGCTGCAAAGGCCGCTGGCCCCCAGGGATACCAGTCCACGGGATCGTGGGCATGTTCCAGCAGATACGGGCTTTTTTGCCCGGCCAGATGATTGGCCGCGCTGATGGTGTTGCTCCGCGCCACGGCGCCCGCATGTGACGCACCCGTGCCTTCCTGAGCGGGATACGCGGCGGCAATCCCCACCACCGCAACGCCCAAGCACAGAAGAAGGCGCAATCCGTTTTTAGGAGTCAGCCCCTTGAATTGCCCATACATCAGATGCGGTAAGTATAACTCTCATCATGGATGCCGCCCGGCAAAAGTTCGAGGCGGAGCTCGAGTTGACGCTCCGCCTCAGGGGAGCGACTAGAACCGGTGCACAAAACTGGCCAGCCAGACGTAATCCGCAAACGCGGCATCGCCATGCGTGCCTTCAATCGTGTCGGGCACGCTTCGCGTCCGGTTGCGGTAGATTGCGCGGGCGATGCTGCCGGTGATCAGGTCATTGCCGTGGTTGAACAGGTACTGGAATCCAGGTTCGAGTGAAATGGCAAAGCCCGGCCGCCGCCAACCGATGTTCCTGGTGAACAGGTCGTGGGAGCGGACACCTTCATCCCTGGGTCCAAAGGTGAATGAAAGGCCGCGGATGCTCTTGAAGTTATACGAAACTCCGGCCTGCATCAGGTACTCATCTCCCGGCGAAACATAAGCCGTGAGCGGGTCTGAATGACCCGTGGGCACGCCATTCGAATCCTGCAAGGTTGCCAGATAGCTTCCGTTGAAATAAACCTGGACCTGCGACGAGATGCTCTGGAAAGAAACCCAGTTGATGGGCAGCCCCCAGACGCCGATGCCGGGCTGGATGGAATAATCCGCGATGTTGTCGGTGGCTGGCGCTCCCGTGGTGGTACTGAAGCGGCTGGTAATGTTGTCCTGCCCGGTTGGGAACTCAACGCCGATCCCCAATTCAATATTGTGACTGGGGTTGTCTTTCGGGTCCCACATCCACCGGTGCACTGCCACCGTGACGTCTCCCATTCCCTGCGTTCCATAGTCTCCGATAATTGAATTCGGTCGGAAGATTCCCGCGGCGATGTAGTAGCGCCTGCTGGCAAATTCGAACGGCACGTTAATGTCCGCGCTCCAGCGCCGGCTGATCTGGTACGTCAGGTCGATGGGCACCAGGTTGATGCGGTTCCGGACTTCGCTGTGGGTCACCTCACGGTAGGTCTGTTCCACGGATCCCACATAATGCCGGAATGAATACTGGTGCCGGTAGCCGACAGTCAGTTCCCAATGTCCCGGCTGCAGATAGCCGCCCTGGGTGGTTGGCCCGCCCACTTCTCCAAATGAATGCGCGATGATGCAACCCTGCGCCCGTGCCCTGGGCGCAAAAACAAAGATCACCGCGATAGCCAGGATCGAGGGCGCCGCCAGCTGGATAAATTTTTTCCACACACTGCTGTGTTGATGCAACCAACTCTGCATTCATCTTCTCCTGTTGTGAAGTTCCAGACCCGTGACGCAATTGAAGGAGATTGCAAAGGACGACTGGTCCAGGCTTGTTGCCTGTTTCAGTTAACCGGGCGTTGCTGCCAACACCGGTCAAAATTGAATGGATGATCGCCCCAAATGACGTTCGAAGAAGCAAATCGCAACGTCCCAATGAGCCTAACGGCACGGGGCAAATGGGTCAATAATCGAAAGGGACAGCGCGGATAGTTAAAAAGGATTAGTCCACAGGGGAAACGGGGTTATAAAGAATTCCGAATAAGGTCTAGTGCGACTTTTTCGTCACGTGCAAAAGTTCCGCAAGATTCTGGATGCGGCGTACTTACAATCACACAATCCGCAGAACGTTCCCCGCGCGCCGCAAGCGAAAACTAACTTTTGAATTGTTCATCCACTTCCACCTGATAGGCGCTCGCCAGGCTGTTGGTTTCATTCGCCATGCCCACCACGGCAATCAGTTCCGCCAACATGGCGTCCGTCATTCCGGCCTTGCGCGCGCCCGCGGTGTGTGAGGCGATGCAGTAGTTGCACTGGTTGGTCACGCTTACGGCCACGTAGATCAGCTCTTTCGTCAGGCGATCGAGCGCGCCCTCGGCCATGATCTCCTTGATGCTCGCCCACGTCCGCCGCAGCGTCACCGGATCGTGCGCCAGCGCCTTCCAGAAATTGTTGATCCAGTCCGTCTTGCGCGTCGCCATGATGTCGTCATACACGGCCCGAACTTCCGGGCTCGCGTCCTTGTATTCAATCAGTCCCAGCGTTGCCATTGCGTTCTCCCTTGCCGTGGATTTTAAAAGCCTGGACAACAATTGTAACGCAGCCGTTCGCGCCCTGCGGTTGCAGCATTTCGGCAGCAGCGCTGTTCGCAATTTCAGGCTGAATTTCCACTCCGGGTGGCAATAGCGTCCGCAAAACGGAATAATAGAAAGACCCGCAAATCAACGGAGGTCAGGGATGAACACGGAATTCTGGAAGGGAGCTTTTTCAAACGCAGACTTCTGGAAGCTGATCCACATTGCATTCGGGGTCCTGGTGATTCTGGTTATTGCCCTGCTGCTGCGCCGCACCGCCGCCCGCTACATCAGTGGTTCAGTTGAGCGTTACCGCGTGCGGAAGGCGATTGCCCTGATCGCCTGGCTGGCCGCGGTCCTGCTGGTGATTGCGGCATTCAGCAACCGGCTGGGGACCTTTGGAATCACTCTGGGCGTGGTTGGCGCGGGCGTTGCCCTTGCCCTGCAGGACGTTTTCACCAGCGTGGCCGGCTGGGCCACCATCTCCACCGGCAACACTTACAAGACGGGCGACCGCATCCAGATCGCCGGAGTCCGCGGCGACGTGATCGACATCGGCATATTCCGCACCACGCTGATGGAAATCGGACAGTGGGTGAACGGCGATCTTTACAAAGGCCGCATCGTCCGCGTAGCCAACAACGTGGTTTTCAAGGACGCGATTTACAATTACTCCGCCGACTTCCCCTTTGTCTGGGACGAACTGACGCTGCCCGTCAAGTACGGGGGCGATTACAAACTGGCGGGCGACATCCTCGACCGGGTTGCCAACCAGGTTCTGGGCGAGTACGTGGCTTCCGCAAAAGCCACCTGGATATCCGTCGCGAAAAAGTATCTGATCGACGAAGCCCAGATCGAGCCCATGGTCACGCTGGTGGCCAATGACAACTGGGTTGAATTCACGCTCCGCTACATCACCGACTATAAATTGCGCCGCGCCACACGGCACCGGCTGTTCACCGATATCCTTAAAGAAATTGAAAAGACCGGCGGCCGTGTGGAAATCGCTTCCGGCACCTATGCCATTGTTGAGGCACCGCCTCTTGAAATGACGCTCAAGGAAAAGAACATTGCCGGGTAGCCCCTGCCGTGCGACTGCACGCCCCCGAACGCAACTTTTCGCTTGACAAACGGCCTTTCCTGTGCTAGCCCACTATTGTAACATCAGCTCCGCGGCCCCTGCGCTCGCCGCTTACAGGAGTTTTCCAGGCGCTTCCTCAGCGCCCCGGTCCCATGACCCAAAAGAAACCGAAGCTTTCCCAATCCGCCAGTTCATCGCCGCGCCATCGGGCCGCCGCCCTCAAAAATCTTGAGAAGGCCTGGCAGTCCAACCGCTCAAACTGGGAATTCACTCCCGCGCGCCGGTCCGCCTCGCTCCGGACCATCCGTCAGGCGCACCGCGCCAACCGCCTGACTCCCCGGCCGCTTACGCCCGCGCAGCAGCAGGCCAGCCGCCGCAACGTGGCCAAAGCGCGAGAGGCGCTCAAGGCCCGCGGCCGCACACCCGAGCACCTGGCGCGGCTTCGCGAGTCCATCGCCAAAGCCCGCCGTGCCCGCACCCGCAAGAGCGTGGATCGCCAGGCGCAAAAAATCCTGAAGCACGGTTTGTTCGCCCGGCGCTTGCGCGGACCGCTGGCCCAACTGGGTGATAATCCGCGCGACTACAAGGCGCTGCATCGCCTGGTGGTGCGCTACTTTGGCCCAAAGAAGCCGGAAGAAGAAAAGCAGGCGCACCTGATCGCCGACTCGCTTTGGCGGCAGCACCGGGTCTTTTTTGCCCAGGCGGCCTGGCAGATTGAGCGGCTGAATTTCTTTCTCAGCAAGGCCCCGCCGCTCGAGGAGCCCGACGCGAATGAGACCCGCCTTCGCGCCTACACGCTGCTCACCGTGCTGCTCGACCGCGATGAATCGCACCGCCGGTCCTGGCGGCTGGTCGGCTCAACCGAGCGCCTGCTGCGCCGCTACCTGCGCATGCGCTTTGGCCGCGATCCCAATTTCCAGACCGGCCAGCGTGTGGTCGATCCCTTTGCCGCCAGCGAAGACGCCGAACGCCTGGAACTCGCCTCCATCGTCACCGACCCCGAGCTCTTCGATTTGCTGGACGGTCCCTGGGAATAAAAACCAAACCCGTGTCATTCCGGGCGTAGCGAGGAATCTGATTCTTTGCCTCACTCCTCCTCAACTGGCTGCCTTCGGGCCTTTGTAGCGCCGGGCTTCAGCCCGGCAAGTGCCTGCCGCCTGCCGAATGCCGACCTGAAGGTCGGCGCTACAACTGCGTGGGAACCCGGCGGTTGACATTCTCCCGCGCGGCGTGACAGATTAGCACTCCGGCCGGAGCAGCGAGCACCGGGGAATGGTCGTTCCCTCTGCCAGTTCCAGCCCGCTTCATGATTGGAGGCCTGTTATGAATCCTGGAAAGTTTCGCAATCTTCTTTTTATCGCCACTGCGCTCGCGGCATTGTCTCTTCCCGCGCTGTTCATGGCCCGCCAGCCAAAGCCGGCGCCGCAGGCGTCCAAGCCGCTGGCCGCGTCAGCAAACTCGTCCAGGCAGCAGGGCTCTGAATTGACCGAGCGCGACCGCAAGCTGCTCACGGATTTCGGCAACCTGGCGCGCTTCCGCGAGGACGATCTCAAACTGGGGCCGCCGGCTCCCGGCCAATACCGCGTGGTCTTTATGGG
>JBJKQZ010000505.1:0-7018 GCA_046704865.1 Terriglobia bacterium | reverse complement strand
TATCGGTAAAGACGGTTCCGTCCCTCAGCTTCGGCTGCTCGCATCTTCAGGCTCGCCGCCCCTTGACCAGGCGGCCCTTGCTTCCATTCGCGCCTCTAACCCCTTTCCTCCTTTGCCTCAGCAGTTTACAGGCAATCACCTGGTGCTGGAATTCATCTATTTCTACAACATGGGCACGAACTATTGAACGGTTCGGAATGCTCAGATAGAATCAAAGACGGGGAAATTCAGGGGTTGCGACCGTGCATCTGCTGCAGTGTTAATCCTCTGATTTTTCACGACATTTGAGCTTATTGGACCTGTTGAAGCGTGATGGAACGCCCTTCAAGGCTGCAATTGCTGGGAGCTTTCCTGGTGCTTGCCGTGATTCTCTGCATCCTACTTGGTGGTTATCTGCGACTTTTATGGTCGATGAGATAGGGACGGATTATCCTCTGATTGCCATCGCCGGGCCCACGGCTGCCGGAAAGTCGACGCTTGCCCTTTGTCTGGCGGAATATGCTGACGGCGAAGTAGTCAATTACGATTCTGTCCAGCTCCATCGCGATTTTGACATTGGGACCGGCAAGCTGCCGATTGAGGAGCGCAAAGGGATTCCGCATCACCTTTTGGATTGCCTGGACCCATCAGAACATTTCTCCGCGGGCGACTTCAGGCGGGAAGCGCGGAAGGTGATCGATGAAATCCGTGAGCGTGGAAAACTGCCAATCCTTGCAGGTGGGACGGGGCTTTACCTTCGAGCGCTGCTGGCTGGCCTTTTTGAAGGTCCGCCGCGCTCAGAGAAATTGCGGACGGAGTTGCGTTCCATGGCAGACCGCCGTGGGCGGGAATTCGTCCACAGGCTGCTGAAACGGCTGGATCCGGTTTCGGCCAGCCGCGTTGATCCGCGCGATCTACAGAAAGTTATTCGCGCCGTTGAAGTCTGTATCATTGCTCGGCGGCCGATTTCCGATCTGCACGCGCAGGGGCGCGAGCCGCTTTCTGGGTATGCGTGCTTTATGATCGGGCTTGATCCGGATCGCGAGCAACTCTACGCGCGCATCAACCGGCGCGTGGAAAAGATGTTTGCCGCGGGACTTGAGGAGGAAACCCGCCGCATGGGGACGCGGGCGGATGTTGAGTCGGTAAAGGGGCTCGGCGCACTCGGTTACCGGCAGGCTGCAGCCGCGTTGCGCGGCGAAATTACCCGGGAGGCTGCCATCCAGGACACGCAGACGGCCACGCGGCATTATGCCAAGCGGCAAATGACCTGGTTCCGGCGGGAACAGGGGATCAAGTGGTTTTCAGGCTTCGGGGATGATCCGGCGATCCAGCACCGGGTGCTGGAAACACTAAAGGAATGGTTAGAATCAAAATTTAACCGCGCTGCCTGCTTGCCGAAGGTTGTATCCTTGTAAGGAAGGGCAGGGCTTTGATTGCGCCGGCGGAAAACAGGATCTCTATGGAAAAACAACAGAACATACAGGATGGCTTCTTAAATTCGCTGCGCAAGGAAAAATCGGTAGTCACGATCTATCTCATGAGCGGCGTCAAGCTGACCGGGCGAATCCGCAGCTTCGATAAATTTGCGGTTATCCTGGACAGTAATGGCATGGAACAGTTGATCTTTAAACACGCAATCTCAACCGTGTTGCTGAATCGTGCAAACAACACGGCAACGACAGCGGCTTCCTCGGGAGGTTAGTTGGATACTCGCCGGCAGACGGTTTCCGAGAAAGCTTACCTGGTGGGTTGGGTCCAGACACGTCGGGGCAGGATCGTTGCCGACTACGACCCGGAAGAGAGCCTCGAAGAACTGCGTGAGCTGGCTTCAAGCGCCGGAGCCCAGGTGGTCGGTTCAGTTTTGCAGCGCTCGCCGGAGGCTGATGCGGCAACCCTGGTGGGCAGGGGTAAAGCGCACGAGATTTACATTGATGCCCGCGCCGCCCGGGCTGATGTCATTCTCTTTGATCATGACTTGACGCCGACGCAACTCCGCAACCTGGAGTCGGTGCTCCATTCCAAGGTGATCGACCGCACCCAATTAATCCTCGACATTTTTGCACGGCGGGCGCGCAGCCGCGAGGGTCAATTGCAAGTGGAACTGGCCCAGTTGAATTATCTTTTGCCCCGACTTTCAGGCCACGGCACCCGCCTCTCCCGGCTGGGAGGCGGCATCGGAACCAGGGGCCCCGGTGAACAGCAACTGGAGTTTGACCGCCGCCGCATCCGCGCCCGCATTCAGCGGCTGGTTCGGGGAATTGACAAGGTGCGCGCTGAACGCTCGCTGCACCGGGCGCACCGCCGCGACCAGCGGTTCATGACGGTGGCGCTGGTGGGCTATACCAACGCAGGAAAATCAACTCTCTTTAACGCCTTGACCCGCGCACAGGTTTCAACATCCAGCCGCTTGTTTGCCACGCTTGACCCAACAGTGCGGGCAATACAATTGCCTTCGCACCGGCAGGCGCTACTTTCTGATACGGTGGGATTCATCCGGAAACTGCCTCCGCATGTCGTTGCTGCTTTCCAGGCCACACTTGAAGAGTTGGAGGATGCGAGCCTGCTGCTCCAGGTGATGGACGCCTCCCATACCCAGCGGCAGCAGCATGAAGCCACTGTGGAGCAGTTGCTGGAATCGATGGGGCTCGCCGAAACTCCCCGGCTGCTGGTGTGGAACAAGATTGACCTTTTGGACGCTGATTCCCGCGCGCGCCTGCCCATCGGCCCTTCCCATGTGGAAGTCTCCGCCGCCACTGGAGAAGGTTTTCAGGCCCTGCTGGAGGCCATTGACAGGGCCCTTGAAGAAGATCCGGTTGTTGAGAGCGAATTTGAGTTTTCAGCCGGCGATGGCGAACGCCTGGCCCTTCTCCATCGGGCTGGCAACGTCCTTTCCACCCGATATGAAGATAATCGTGTCAGGGTTCGGGCACGCCTGACAAGATCGCTTCAGCAAAGGCTGGAATCCCCGGACACTTCTCGTCCAGACCTTCTGGTTCATAATTAAAACCCAGTGTTTTCGCGGCTTGGAAACCTGTGGAAAAAACTGTGGAAAAGAAGCGGCAATTGGTTGGAATCCCGAATTCCTTATGTGCCGTGAAATTTGAGACTTTCTGGATGGCCTGGAACCGGCCCTTGATTTTCAATAACTTAAGAGAAAGCTAATAAGGCATTTCTTGACAATCATGCCAGATACGTGCTTTGGACGCGGCTTTAAGGCCTGCTGGAGTTTTGCACAAATATTGGGCCAAAGTGTTCTCTTCGGCTGTAGCCTGCCATGCACCGCTTTTCCGGTTAAATCTGCCCCTTCGGAATATAGGCTCGCTCAGTAGCCGTAGTCTGCTTGCCAGCCTCCAACGTCACGAAGGCCTGCCGCGCGGATATCAGAAAAATCCCGACCCTTATCGAAAAGTAGTCACCCGATACCGCGTCAAGATTCCCCCTATAGGTGCTGGGGCGCGTCGTCTTCCTGCCGCAGGAGTGAGTGCGGCATCGTCCAACCACACGCCTGCGCTACTGATAAATAATGTCGCTTATTGTAGGTCCACGGAAGGCGATTCCATGAGGCACCGACTCCCATCCTGATCAGGATTCAGGCCACTGCCTTAGAAGAGCCTGAAAATCTTCCCGGAACTTTACTGAGTTTCGTTGACACCCCGCATTGCCTTGGCTATAGTGGGGTGTGTCAGTCAGGCTCCCTGCTGAAATCCGTGGAAAGCCCTGGCAAGTGAGCCTTTCTTCCGTGATATTCTGCCGGGGAATGCAAAACTCCAACTGATATGAATTTGCCTCTTTCACTGACGGTCCTGAGGATCTTTTTTGTTCCCTTAATTGTCGTTCTCATGTTGACCAAGGGTAACAATATGGACATCTGGGCAGTTGTGGTTTTCCTGCTCGCGTCCACTACGGACCTGCTGGATGGATACCTGGCGCGAAAGCGAGGCCAGGTGACCGCGATGGGAATTCTGCTGGATCCTCTGGCAGACAAGCTGCTGACGGCATCAGCCTTCATTTCGCTGGTCTGGCTCCATCTGGTTCCGGCGTGGATGGTGGTCATCATCGTGGGGCGTGAATTGGCCGTCACCGGGCTTCGGTCGATTGCTTCAGCGCAGGGGATTCTGCTCCAGGCCTCTGAATTAGGCAAGACAAAGATGGTTCTGCAAGTGGCCGCCATCAGCGTGATTACTCTGGAGCCCCGCTTTCCATCCACCCTGCTTGCCGGCATGTTGCTGCTTTGGGCCGTGGTTGTTTTTGCGCTGATTTCAGGCACGCAATATTTCTGGGATTTCCGCAGGAAGATGGAGGCCCGTTTAAAGCATCAGATTCCCGGACAACTGGTAGTGATTCCGGGCGGTAAAGATAAAGAAGGCGAAAAGGATGCCGCCGCTCACTGAAGAGAGTCGGAAGATTCTACTCAGGTTGGCCCGGCAAGCTCTGGAAGCAGGCGTTAGCGGCGTGGTGGAACTTAAGGAGCTTTCAGACCCTGCGCCAGATCTTTTGGAGCCGCGGGGAGCTTTTGTAACTCTTCGCAGGAACGGCGAACTCCGGGGTTGCATCGGACACGTGATCACCTCAGCCCCCCTTTATAAAACCGTTCAGGAATGTGCTGTTGCAGCCGCCCTTGCAGACCCAAGATTCCCTCCCATTACGCCCGACGAAGTGCCCTCACTGCATCTCGAGATATCCGTCCTCAGCACCCCAATGGAAATTGATCCGGAGCGGATAGTAATCGGCGAGCATGGCCTGGTCATCTCTCAGGGGCGGCGGCGGGGGCTGCTGTTGCCGCAGGTCCCGATTACATGGAATTGGAGCCGGGAACAGTTCCTGGAAGAAACCTGCGCCAAGGCAGGGCTTGCGGCCGACGCGTGGAAGAGGGGCGCTCGGATTGAAGCTTTTACGGCAGAGGTCTTTGAAGAACCTTCCGACCCCGCCATCTCCGCGTCGCCCCAGGGCGGCGTTCCCCACGCTTCCACAAACTGAACAGTTCCATTTCCTCAACAAATCCTTCGATTGCTCACACCTTCGCACCAAGAGAAGACTCCCTCCAAAAAAGTGCTTGACAGCGGGCGCTTATATGCTAATATTTTAGCATAATGCTAAAAGAATAGCACGAGGAGGGGCCGTGGCAGAACATGCCGATCACAAACTCAGCCGCCGTGAGCGCCAGATCATGGACATCCTGTACCAGCGCCAGAGGGCGTCAGCGGCTGAAATTCGCGAATTGCTTCCCAACGCTCCCAGCTACTCAGCCGTGCGTGCGCTGCTCCGCATCCTGGAGGAGAAAGGTCACATCCGGCATGAAGAAAAGGACCTTCGTTACGTTTATTTTCCCACGGCGCCACGCGGGCGCGTAAGGCGCAGGGCCCTGCGGCACGTTGTGGACACATTCTTTGACGGCTCTGCCGCGCAGGCCGTGGCGGCGTTGCTTGATCCTTCCACGGCGCGCGTCTCCGATGAAGAACTCGAACGCATATCCAAGCTGATTGAGCAAGTAAGGAAGGGTGGTGACTCATGACCCGCTTTGCTCATTTGCTCCTGACAGAACTCAATGTCCTCGCTGGCTTTTCCGGCACGGGCTACGAGATTATTTTTGAGGTCCTCTTTAAAGGGACGTTTCTGCTGCTGTTTGCTGCCGTGCTGGTTCTGGCACTGCGGCGCGCTTCTGCTGCCACCCGGCATCTGGTTTGGACCCTGGCACTGGTTGCGATGCTGGCTTTGCCAGCTCTGGTGCTAACACTTCCCGCCTGGAGGGTGCCGATCTTCCAGCCAGCTGTATCTGTCCGGCCGGATGAGCCGCTGGAAATTAATAATGATTTCGCGGAAGCCAACACGAACGCACAATTGATTTCCTCTTCCACTGCGCGTGCACCCCTCCTGCCGACTTGGCCCGGATTGCTCCTGCGCTTGTGGGAGTTGGGATCAATCCTGCTGCTGGTACGGATGGTGGTTGGCCAGGTCCGTGTCCGGAGACTTACCAGGCATTCGCGGCTGTTTGAGAGAGATGTGGCTGCTTCAATCCTGAGGAATGTGTGCCGGCGTTTTCACATCTCACGCAACGTCGAACTCCGATTCAGCACGGAGATTGGTATCCCTTTCACCCGTGGCATTTTCCGCCGGGCCGTCTTTCTGCCCGAGGAGGCTCGCCGTTGGCCGCGGCAACAGCTTGAATTTGTGCTGGCCCACGAGTTGGCCCATGTGAGCCGCCATGATTGCCTGACGCAAGTACCCGTACAAATCGCCAGCGCGCTGTTCTGGTTCCATCCGCTGGTGTGGTTTGCTGCGCTCCAGATGCGGAAAGAGCGCGAGCGGGCGTGTGATGACATGGTTCTTGGTCTGGGGCACCCGCCCGCTGAATACGCCGAATGCCTGGTGGCGGTGGGACGCAGCCTGCGACGGCTGAATCCTGCATGGTCAACAAGCATCGCCATGGCCCAACCCTCACAACTGGAGGTTCGTATGAAAGCGTTGCTGGATCCCAAAGTGAATCACCAACCTCTTGCAGGAAGCCGGGCCTTGTTTGCGGTGGTTCTCGCCATCGCGTTGCTTGTGCCTGCCGCAGCCCTTCGCGCTACGGCAAAGAGCAGTGCGGGGAGTATTTCGGGAACCATCCACGACCCGAGCGGCGCCGTCATTCCCGGCGCCAGCGTCATTCTGATTAATTCAAGGACAGGAACAAGAGTCGCCTCTGGCACAGGAGATGAGGGAACCTTCAGTTTTCCCTCAATGCCGGCGGGGCGGTACCGGCTTGAATTTGCCAAACCGGGATTTGCACGGGCTCAGACCGGAGAATTTGATCTGAAAGCTTCTGGTGATCTTCACCAGAATTACACTCTCAATCTGGGTTGGATTTCAGAGGAAGTTGTTGTGCGCGGCCACAGGCCCGCTGAGGCGCCAGCCCCGCAACCGCATGAGCCACGCCGCATCCGCGTCGGAGGTTTGGTTCAGGCGGCCAGATTGATTAAAACGGCCCATCCGATGTACCCTCCAGAATTGGAAAAACAGGGAATTGAGGGCACTGTCATCCTGCGGGCAGTGATAG
>JBJKQZ010000504.1:0-4385 GCA_046704865.1 Terriglobia bacterium | reverse complement strand
ATGCTTCCTGTGGGCCGCTGGTTTATTGATTTTTGTTGCTGGTGACTGGGCCAACCTTCAGGCGAAAACGAGGGGTTACTAGAGAGTAATTCCCTGTTGAGACTTGCATAGGAGTGCGTATTTCCGTGGTATTATTGGGGGCGTTGTAGGTCGTGCTATGAGGACACCTGTTCCAGGCGTTCTTGTTCATGTTCTTCCGGTTCTTCAAGGGTCCCGCGCCTGAGGAAGCGGGGCGATTTCCGGGCAATTTGCCGGAAATGGCCTGGCGGATCCGGGCGTTGTTTTAGCGGCAGATGAGTTTTGCGCATGCGGGTCCTAATGGGGCATCCCACGTGCATAGCCGCTACTCCGTTGCGTCGTGGTATTCAGTGAAGGGGAGAAATATGATTCCTGAAGGAATGGAGAATTAAGATGTCAAACCGACTTCGGCTTGTGTGTGTTGTAGCTGTTGCTTTCCTCACGTCAGCGGGCCTGGCGCTGGGACAGAGTTCGAACTTTTCCGGAAGAGCGCTTGCGGGGAAACTGGCCCTGAGTTTTGGGCAGTCGCGAGGCGCAGTTGCTGCGTTTCCCGGGCAATCCAGCTCAAGCGGCTACACTTTTGCCAGCAGTCCCAAACAGGACAGCTCCAGCCAACAGCAGAGCAACGGAAACCAGACGCAGACTCAAAACGGGAACCAGAACCAGAGTGCCAACCCTGGCCAGAACCAGAACCAGAACCAATCCCAGAATCCGAACAACCAGGGCCAGGCAAAGGATAAGGGAGATGAGCCTCCCCCGAAACCTGAGTATTTGACCTACTCGGTCAAGAAGAAATCCCTTGCGGAGCAGGTAAAATCCGGCAAAGCTTTAGCCGTTGATTTCAAGTCGGTTCCGGCCGGTGCCGTGATCACGGTTGACGGTTACTTTGTGGGTAAGACGCCGACCACTGCGCAGATTCCCCTCGGCAAGCATCTGGTTTCAATCACAAAATGGGGTTACGAGTCATGGTCGCAGGAACTGGACGTCGCTAACGGCAAGGATTTGAGTGTCAGCCCCAAATTGCACCGGGACTGGTAGTTGAGAACGTTGCAGCCTGTGGTTAAACAGGCTAACGGGCCGCGAAACAGTTGGTGAATAACAGCCGGCATCGTTCCCGTCAAGGGAAGAAGGCGGCTTGGTGTGCTCCTTATCATCCGATCGTTCTGCACCACAGATCCGGAATCCGGGCTTCCTCAAATGGCAGGATGGTTAGAAGATTTGGCAACTCGTTAAGAAGCTGCGTGAAGATGGCTTCTTCAAGTCATTGAATTAGAATTGCTTACAGAATATGCTCTCCTTCCCCTTGGCGGAATTTAATGCCAGGGGTTGCAATTGACTCGAACTGGCATCTGTTTCAGCATCTTGCCGAAGCTAGAAATTTTACCAGCCTCCGAGTATTCCTTTCGCGGTCGCTTTCGCTTCTCCCTGCTGGCAAAGCCCACAACCCATTGATTTAACAATCCTTATCATTAGGCGAAACTTGGCACCCAACGTGCCATTGGCCAATGTGGGGAAGTCCATGAGTACAACTCAAGATTGCGCCGGGTTCCTGACAGCATCTGACTATCCCCCCGGAGGAGGGTCCATGTCTCCAGTCAAAGAGAAGTGGAGTGCGGAATACAGTCCGTCATTCGATGAGGTAGAAATACATTTGCCCGAGGATTGGGAGGGTGCCGAGCACCTTGACCCAGTAGTCCATCGCAAGCGCAGAAGCGCGGGTCTTTGGACGGCGATAGCCTCTCTGGCGGTCCTGCTTGCGGTGGCCGCTGCTTACGGTTATTCGGTGTTAACCAGCCAGAACGCCCAGCTTACCTGGCTGCCAAGCCTGGCCAAGTCAATTTCTGCGGTACGTACGCGAACTGACGGGATTGAAGCCAGCCTCAAACAATGGAGTGGCAAGCAGGAGAACCTTGCGGCCAAAGTCCAGACGCTGGACGCTGGCTGGGATGCGCGCTTGAATGCTGTTCGCCAACACGCGGCGGCACTGGTTGCCAGCACCTATCAGAAAGAGCAGGCAGAGCTGATTCAGCGGACAGCGGCTCTGAACGCTCAGATAGCGGAAATGTCGACCCGGCAGCAAGCGGACCATGTTCGCATGGCACAGCTTGAACAGGAATTGTCCAGCACGCGCCAGGAACTTGCCTCTGTTCAGGAGAGCAGCAATCGGGACTTGGCGACGCTACAGCAGGAGCAAGCCTCGTCGCAGAGCCAGATTGAAGCCATTAACAACACTCTTTCAACCGACGAAGTTGATTTTGAAGCGGCCAGGAACCAGGACGCAGAAATCGTCCCGGGTGTTTCTCTGCACTTGACCGATACAGATGTCGCGCATCAGAAGTATGGGGCCTGGATCTGGCTTGCGGCCAGCAGGCGCCGGATCTGGGTGCATGGACAGAATCTTGAGACTCCGCTTGTCTTTTATCCTCAAGCAGGCGGCGAAGCATACGAACTGGTAGTGACGCGAGTCAAGCCAAAGGAAGTTGCAGGCTATATGCTGGTTCCAGGCAATTCCAATACCCAGTCGGCTGACAATGCCAAGACATCTGCCGGTAATAGTCCGGGCAGCTTATAGCGACAGACTGCGCGTATCATAAAATTTCCTCATTCCCCGATTTGGGCGCCGAGAGTTGTTGTGTGTATCCCCTGACAACTCGAGCGTCCAGGCATACAGTTTGCAACTCCCCTGCAGCTTACAAGGGTTTCAATGGAAGCTTTCGCGTCCAAAAAGCGGCATGCGCTCATCGTCTGGCCGGCCGTATTGGGTCTGGTAGTCCTTTCAATTCTTTTCGGAGTAACCCCGCTTAAGGCATATTCCGTGCTTGGCCACGAGGCACTGATCGACGCTGCCTGGAAGCCTTTTATCGTCCCTCTATTGCTAAGCCGTTATCCAGGTGCAACCGCCGCCGAACTTCGTGAGGCTCACGCTTATGCTTATGGAGGATGCGTTATTCAGGACATGGGCTACTATCCGCTCGGAAATCAATTTTTCAGCAAGCTGACTCATTACGTGCGAACTGGCGATTTTGTGGAGACACTTCTTGACGACTCTAAAAATATTAACGAATATGCCTTCGCTCTTGGTGCGCTTTCACATTATGTTGCCGACAATACGGGACACCCGCTGGCGGTAAATATTGCGGTTCCTGAAATGTACCCGAAACTTCGGCAGAAATACGGGAAGAGAGTTACATACGAAGAAAACCCCACAGCCCATGTCATGACGGAGTTTTCTTTTGACGTGGTCCAGATCACCGGAGCCGGTTATCTCCCCAAAACCTATCATAATTTTATTGGATTCAAGGTTCCCAGGCCCCTATTGAATCGGGCATTCGAGCAGACCTACGGGCTGAAGCTCAACAAGCTCTTCCTGTCAGAGCGGTTATCCCTTTGGCTTTACAAACTGAGTGCGAGCGAAGTCATTCCGGACATCGGTGAGATTCTCTGGCGGAAGAGGCGAAAAAAACTTTACCGCGTCAACCCGCAGATGGTGACTGCAAGATTTAACTATCGGCTTTCGACGGAAAACTACCAAAGACCGGTCAGAAGAGGCAGGAGGTTCCGCCGCCTGGAGCCGTGGGCCTGGCACTGGAGATCAGCGGCCAAACGGGCCGACGTTCAGTTTGTTTCGCGCATGTTGGTGTTTATTGTTGAGGTGCTGCCAAAGATTGGACCCTTGCGAACCCTCCAGTTCAAGCCGCCAACCGTTCAGGTTCAAGACCAGTTCATCAAAGGTTTTGACGTCACGGTCCACAGGTATGATTCCGATCTTTCAGAGCTTCGGAAACATGGAATCAATTTGCCTGAGGAGAACTTGGATACAGGCAGGCCGGTGCATGCCGGGCAGTATTACCTGGCCGGCGAAACTTATGCCAAGCTGTTAAATGACCTTTCCAGACATCACTTTCGCGGATTGACTCCCGAACTTCGTCAGGACATTCTTGCCTTCTATGAAGGCCCTAACGCTCCAATTGTTGCCAGGCAGCACCCGCGAAAATGGAAAAAAACAATGCGTGAGCTTTCTGCCTTGAGATCAGCTCCAGTTCAAAGGCAAGCAGCTTTGCACTGATAGATTTCTTTTCACATGATTAATGAATTTGACGAAATATTACCGAATTCCGGGGCATCTCCGCCTGGGTTGCGAGAACTGAGCAGCCACGCGTCAGTGTCTTTCAACCGGGGATTGCTCGCCTTCTTGTTTTGCCCGCGATCTATTCAGCGCGGCGTTCAAATTCGCTTTCGCTTCCTTGAGCGTGGGGTCAAGGCTGGACGCCTTTTGAAATTCCTGAACGGCGCGTGCATAGTCGCCGATTTCGGCATAGGCAACTCCAAGAAGGTTGTGAGCGGGTGCAAACTCGGGTCTTCCTTTC
>JBJKQZ010000503.1:0-3121 GCA_046704865.1 Terriglobia bacterium | reverse complement strand
GGACGTATGCCAGCCCCAGACCGGCAATGCCTCCTCCCAGGCCGAGAAGTGTGCTTTCAATCAGCCGCATTCGCGCCAGCCGCCAGCGGCCCGCGCCCAACGCCGACCGCACGGCAAACTCCCGCTGACGGGCCTCCGCGCGCGCCAGCAGCAGATTGGTTACATTCGCCGTGGCGAGCAGCAGCAAGGCAAGCGTGGCCCCAAAAAGGACCCAAAGGGCCCGTTGAACGGAGCCGATCTGGTCCTCGCGAACCGGGATGATTCCCAGGCGGATCTCTTTGCGGAACATGGGAGGGGCGGACTGGATGAATTGCTCAAGGAACGGCTGAAGCTGCGCGCGGGCCTGCGCAATACTTATTCCCGGTTTTAGCCTCGCATAGGCCCGCAGGGCCATCCCCGGGCTTTGGCCGTTTGCAGCAGCTGGCAGCTTTTCCGGCAAAAGAATATCCACGCTGGCCAGCGTGGGCCATTCGAAATCGCGCGGCAGGACGCCGATGATTCTGGTCGGATTTCCGTCAATGGAGAGCAATTGCCCAAGGGCAGCGCGATTGCCGCCGTAACGGCTCCGCCACATTCCGTAAGAAATCAGGCACACGGGTGGCCCGCCGGGCAGGTCCTCTTCCGAAGTGAAATTCCGCCCGAGCGTCGGCTGGATTCCGAACGTGGGAAGGAATGTTGATTCCGCCTGGACGCAATCCATTCGCTGTGGCTGGGTGCCTGCAATGTCACAGCCCTGCACGCCGGGCCGCCAGGAGGCCATCGATTCAAAGGGTGTTTCTTGATGGCGCAAATTCAGGTAGCTGAAACCAAAGAAAAAAGGGCGGGAATCGAGCGCCGGAACAACCACTCCGAACATGACAAGACGCCGGGCGTGAGGGTAGGGCAGCGGGCGTATCAGGTCGCGGTAGAGCACGCTGAAGATGGCGGCGTTGGCGCCGATGCCCAGGGCTAACGTGAGCACGGCGACCACGGTAAATCCCGGATTGCGGCGCACTTGGCGGAGACCGAACCGAATGTCTTGGAGGAGTTCGTTTATGAACCGCACGCCCCAGGCGTCTCGGCATTCTTCTTTGACCGATCCGATGTTGCCGAACTGGCGCAGGGCGGCGTAACGGGCATCTTCGGCGTTCATGCCGCGGGCGATGTTCTGCTCGACCTGCTTTTCAAGATGGAAGCGGAGTTCGTCATCCATCTCCTGCTCCGTCCCCTTTTTGTGGAAAACTGCGCGCAGATTGAACATGGTTTCTCCGCGGCGTAGCGCCGGCCAGCAGCATTTGTCATTCTGAGCGCAGCGAAGAATCCCTGCAGTCAGCGCAAAAAGAAAACTACTGCGATCCTTCTCTTTGTTCAGGATGACAGGATTGGCGAGGTGAACTCGCCACTACAAAAACTATTGGCGGGGTAAACCCGCCGCTATAGGGCCGTTATCCGGCCGTTTCCAGAATCTGGGCGATGGCGGCGGAGAGGCGCGTCCAGTTGGAGGTTTCGCGCTCAAGCTGCTTCCGCCCTTTCGTTGTCAGCCGGTAGTATTTGGCCCGGCGATTATTTTCAGAGGAGCCCCACTCCGCGGCAATCCAGCGCTGCTGCTCCAGCCGGTAGAGCGCCGGGTAGAGCGAACCCTGCTGTACCTGGAGCACGTCTTTGGAAATCTGCTGGATGCGCTGCGCGATGCCCCATCCGTGCATCGGCTCAAGCGCCAGCGTTTTTAGGATCAGCAGGTCCAGCGTGCCCTGCAACAGATCAATTGACTTGCCCATTGTGAGGCTCCCTTTGGTTTTGCGGTGGCAAAATCTGCCACTCTGCGGCTTCCCTAGACAATCTACAGCAAGACTCTATCGCCGCTCCCCTAGATTGTCAAGGGGAGATGCAGAATTTCTATCATTGTTCCCATCCGGCGAAATTTCGGGGTGTTATCAACTCCGTGGGTCTGGAAGTAAGTCTTTGGATTGACAAATGCGCTGACTGCCGATAGTGTAACTTCCTCCTATGAATGTACTGGTACTAGGTTCGGGTGGGCGCGAACACGCCCTGGTCTGGAAGCTGCGGGAAAGCCAGCAGTCGGACGATATCTTCTGTGCGCCCGGGAATGCCGGAATTGCCCAGATCGCGGAATGTCTTCCTGTGGATCTCACCAATCCTGCTGCGATGCTGCAATTGGCTGAAGAATTGAAGGCCGACTTGACGGTGGCCGGCCCGGAGGCTCCGCTGGTCGCGGGAGTGGTGGACGAATTCGAGCGCGCAGGCCGCAGGATTGTGGGCCCGTCCATGGCCGCGGCGCAACTGGAAGGAAGCAAGATTTTTGCCAAGGAATTCATGCACCGCAACGGCATCCCGACGGCGCGTTTTGCGGTGGTGGATGACTATGCCACGGCGCTGAAATTCCTGCCAGAATTTGGGTTGCCGGTGGTGATCAAGGCCGACGGTCTTGCGGCAGGCAAGGGAGTCGTGGTGGCGCGCAGCAGAGAGGAAGCTGAGAAAGCCCTCCGTGAATTTATGGTCCAGAAGTCGCTGGGAACGGCCGGCAACCGCGTGGTGATTGAAGAATGCCTGACGGGCGAAGAGTTGTCATTCATTGTTCTGGCAGGCAAGCGCGGCTGGCTGCCTCTGGTCCCGACCCAGGACCACAAGGCGGTGTTTGATAACGATCTCGGCCCCAACACCGGAGGCATGGGCGCTTACAGTGATGATTCTATCCTTCCGGAACTGCTGCAGCAGGAGATCGTCGGCAGAGTGATTGAGCCCACGCTGGCCGGCATGGCGGCTGAAGGCATGCCTTACCACGGGTTTCTCTACTGCGGGCTGATGCTGACCGAAGACGGCCCCAAAGTTCTGGAATACAACGTTCGCCTGGGCGATCCGGAAACCCAGCCCATCATGATGCGGCTGCGTTCCGACCTGTGTGAAATGTTGTCTGCTTCGCTGGAAGGCCAGCTGAATGCAGTCGGCGGTCGCTGGAGCCCGAACCCGTCGGTGTGCGTTGTGTTGGCCTCCAGGGGCTACCCGGGCAAAAGCGAAACGGGCAAAGAGATTACAGGGATTGATGCAGCGGAATCGCTGGGCGGAGTGAAGGTTTTCCACGCGGGCACAGCATTCCGCGACAAGCAGTTGCTCACCGCGGGTG
>JBJKQZ010000502.1:0-4597 GCA_046704865.1 Terriglobia bacterium | reverse complement strand
ACGAGTCTCCGAATTCAATGAACCGCACCTCCGGCGCCGGGTCCTTCAGGACGCCTTCCGCTTCATCCGCCACGCGCAGAAGCGCCCGGGTCACTGTTTCCATATTGGAGCCGTAGGCCACGCCCACCGGCACATGAATCCGCACCCTGGGATCGCCAATCGACCAGTTGATGACTTTGCCGTTGATAAACTCGGAGTTGGGGACAATCACGGAAATGTTGTCGTTGGTCTCAATGATGGTTGAGCGGAAGTTGACCGCGCGCACGTTGCCTTCCACGCCTTGCATGGTGATGCGGTCATGCACGCGGATGGGCCGCTCCACCAGCAGAACCAGGCCGCAGACGAAATTGGCCACCACGTTCTGCAGGCCGAAGCCGATGCCAACGCCCAAAGCGCCAGCCACAACGGCAATAGCGGTCAGATTGATGTTCAGAATCCTCATCCCGACCAGCACACCGACCACCCAAAGTGCATACTGAGTAAGCGACGCCACCGCATATTGAGCCCCGGTCTCGACAGGCACCCTGCTGAGGAAATAAACCTCCAGCAGGCGCCTGATTCTGCGCGCCACAGCGGCGGTGATAATCAGGGTCAGGACGAAAGCGATCAGGCTGAAGGGAGTAATCGGCTGCCCGCCCACTTTAAAGAGCGTATAGCTGAGGACCATTTCAACGTGTGAAATGATGTTCATAACATGACCGAGTCAGGCCAGGGACGACGGAAGCGGGCAAAATGCCTTTCACGGAATTGTTTCCCATGCGAAGGATCCCGCAATGCGCCCACTGGCCCCAAACCATGCTGCTACACGATATTACAGGAAGAACACCGCCGGGGCAGAGGATTTTTGCGCATTGCGACTGGCTGGGGCGGAACTCCGGCAAGGAGGAGTCGGATAAGCCTTTGGTTCGTGTGGCCAAAGTTGCAACGTGTGACGGCTGCACTTGACTCCGGCCTGCAATCAGCGTATGAGTGGCTTAATCTTCTACTCTGAGGTGAAAACCATGGCGTGGATTCTAGCGTTGCTGCTGGTGGCAGCTACACCAATGGCTGCCCAGGACAATTCGCGGCTGCATGTGATTGCCTTCGGCGCGCATCCTGATGATTGCGACGGTAAGGCCGGAGGACTTGCGGCCAAGTTTGCCGCGGCCGGAGCGATGGTCAAGTTTGTATCGCTGACCAACGGCGATGCCGGGCATTTCTCCCAGGGCGGAGGCGCGCTGGCCAAACGCCGCCGCGCTGAAGCTATCGAGGCAGGACGGCGGATCGGGATTGTCTACGATGTGCTCGACAATCATGACGGCGAATTGATGCCCACGCTCGCAGTCCGGCGCGAGGTGATCCGGGAAATTCGCGAGTGGCATGCCGACATTGTCCTCTCGCCGCGCCCCAATGATTACCATCCCGACCATCGCAACACGGGCATCGTTGTCCAGGATGCCGCCTACATGGTGACGGTGCCCGACGTTGTCAGCGACGTCCCGGCACTGGGCAAAAACCCGGTCTTCCTCTATTTCTCCGATGGCTTCCAGCGTCCGGCGCCTTTCCGGCCGGACATCGTTGTCTCCATTGACGATGTCTATGACAAGAAGATCGACATGCTGGACGCACACGTCTCCCAGGTTTATGAGTGGCTCCCCTGGCATGATGGCAAACTGGACCAGGTGCCGAAAGACCCGGTGGCGCGCAAGCAATGGCTTCGCGAACAACGCCCGAGCAGAGTCCCTGCGGCATGGGAACCCGCGCTGAAAAAGTGGTACGGCGACCAGGCTGGATCCATCCAGCATGCCGAGGCTTTCGAGATCACGGAGTACGGCAGCCAGCCCAGCGACGCAGAAATCCGCAGGCTCTTTCCCTTTTTCCCCAGGCAATAGGCACGGCCACGCTGGCGCGCATTCAGTTGCGCGCCCCGCGTGTTTCTGCTAAGAAATCTGTGGGGGAAATATAGACATTCCATTTATTGAGGAGGCAAGAGAATGGCGAGCCTGTCTGCAATCCGGTCTGCGGAACCCTGGGCCCGTTCCCTGTTAAGGCTTATTGTGGGCATCACCCTTTCCTGTCACGGTTTTCAGAAGCTATTCGGGTTGTTTGGCGGTCACAGGGTGGCTCATCTGTTTTCCCTGATGGGGCTGGCCGGAGTTCTGGAATGTTTCGGAGGAATTCTGCTGATTGTTGGCCTCTTCACCGTGCCGGTAGCATTCCTTCTGTCGGGCGAAATGGCTGTTGCCTATTTCAGGACGCATTTCCCGAGAGGCTTCATCCCCATCCAGAATGGCGGCGAGCTTGCGGTAGTGTATTGCTTTGTCTTCCTGTATCTGTTTGTGGCGGGAGGAGGGCCTGCAAGTCTGGACCGCATGATCCGCAAGAAAAGCTGACGCGTTTATACCCGCCTGGCCTGCATCAAAATGCAGCGAGTGTCCGCGCTGCAGAGCGAGTCTCTCTTTCCTTTCAGCAGGCCGCTGGCTCATCAATGCGCTTTAAGGCCTTTGCTACGGGCCATGCCGCCGCAGGGCCGCATGGTGGGCGGCGCCGGTTTTCAAAGGGGGATGAGCAGGCGACTCGGCTTGTTTCTGCTGGGCCTTCTCTGCCATTACGGCCTTTCGCGTTGCAGTCAACATGTCCCCTACGGCTTCTCTGGCGATTTTGCGGATCAGCGGGTTGACGAACCAGGCCAGCAGGAATGGAACGTCGCGCGAAAGTGCGATGGATTCCCATTCAATAATCACCCCGTTGTCGCGCTCCTGGTAGCGCCAGTAGGAGTTGATGCGCCAAAGATAGCCGCTGTCATCACCAACCGGGTCAAGATGTTCGTTGGGCGTTCCGGCGTCTTCAACCTGCTGAATACGTGTTGCAACGCTCCTGCTGATTCCGCCATTGTCGCCTATTGGCGTGAAGTGGATGTTGTACCAGGTGTCGAGGGTAACCGTTACAATGCTCTGCTTTTGCAGCCGCAAAAAGACTTTGAAGTCATCGGTGTCTTCCCTGCTGACCAGTTTTGAGTCAATGACTTCAGGCTTATAGATGTTCTTGAAATTGTCATAATCCCGCAGCACGTCCAGCGCGGAGGCCACTGACTTTCCGGGTATAAAGACGTCCCCAACCCAGTGATGGATCATGCCGTCCGGGATGTCGATCGGGTCCCCTTCGGCGTCCTTCATACGTACAGGCTGCACGTAGACCTCACCACGCTTGAGGGCTGCCATGATGGAGTCATACAGCGGCTTGGGAAGCGTTTCGATGTAGAGGAAGTCATTGGGATTGCTATCTTCACGCTTCATGCGCGCTTCAGCAATCGCGACGTAATCGTTGAATGCTTTTATCGTCTTCGGCTTCAGGGTAGCCGCAAGAACTTCAGACTGGCCCACCGCAGGCAGTCCGATTGCGGCCAACAGGACCACCCAAACAACTCTTGCTATCGAATGCCCCACAATTCGACGCACACCCGAAATTGTTCTCATTTTTGAATGTTAGCATGTCCGGCGTATCCACATCGAACAGACCCCGCCGCTTACGCCGCCACGTGCGCACAAATCGTTTGCTTCGCGAGGGGTTGCGCATTTGTGGCAAGGGAACATCTTGCCCCGAGAACAACGCAGGGAAGAATCCAGACATCCAATCCACAGACAAGACAATCCAAACAGGGGGAGTAAATCATGCATACCAGGCGAATCCTAATCCTTGCAATTCTTGTTGCGGCAGCAACATCGCTGGGGCTGCTGGCATCACAGGGCTCCAATTCCAAGGACATGAACGACTGGTCTTATTCCAAAGTTAAAAAATTGATGTCGAACCCTCAAACCGCCAAAGAAACAGCAATGATGGCCAAAAAGAATGGCGTAATGCTTATGGGAGGCATGTCCGTGGGCGGCACAGCCGTCACGATGAAAGGTGAATTGACCGGCGCGGACTGCTATTTGAGCACGGGCGATCATGGCCATAGCCACGCATTCTGTGCAATGGCTTGCGTCTCACACGGAGGGCCGATCGTTTTTATCGCAGGCAACGGGACAACCTATCTGGTCCTTCCGCCCAAAGACGGCGCGCATTATCCCATGCAGGTTTTGAACGATCTGGGCCGATCGGGTGTTACGGTGCATGCGCACGAGATTGACTCGCACGGGATCAAGGCGCTTTCCGTGGATTCAGTGCAATCGTAATTCAGACGGATATCATCGAGGCCGCCGGGGCGGTCCTACGCCGGCGCCCGCTCTCCAACTGAGTGTGAAATGGAAACGTGGGCCCGGAAGCCTTCGGGAATTTCCGTCCCGTTTCCTTTTCATCTTGCACTGGTTGCACTGGGCAGAATTCAATTTGACTGAATGATAAGAGGGAGTTCTTCATTCTGATTTTTTGTGATACACTCCCTCGGAATTCAAATTGATGGGGCAAGGGGTTATGGCACAAATTAAAAAGCCTTCAAAAGTTTATGATGCAGTTATCGTGGGTTCGGGCGCAGGCGGCGGGATGGCCGCTTATGTTCTGACAAAAGCCGGCGCCAAAGTCCTGATCCTTGAGGCCGGCGGCTGGTATGACACGGCCAAGCAATCCAAAATGCTGGAATGGGATTATCAGGCGCCGCACCGCGGCGCGGTGAAGCCCA
>JBJKQZ010000501.1:0-3259 GCA_046704865.1 Terriglobia bacterium | reverse complement strand
GGGCGGCAATAAGAGGTCCTGCTCTGGCTGGTAAGCCTTATAGGTCTTAGACATGCCTCTTTGTGCCATATCTCGAATGTGAATGCAAGAAAAATCCGTAATTCTCGGACACGCTCCTAGAAGCTTGAATTGGAAAGGTGGGGCCCAACCATCGACACCGCCACGCTCTTCCCGCGACGACTTCTCCGGCGTGACATGGAAAAGGACTGAACTACTGGGGACCGGACCGATGGGGATGATTCCCGTGGTTATCCGATATTCAGCTTTGTGTACTTGCTTTCGGTGGCCTTATTGCCACCATTCTTCAAAATCGCAAAAAGTGCTCCAACGACGACCAAACCACCGAACAGTGCAAGGATAACCATGGGAACGAAAAAACCTCCAAAAATAATGTCACCCGATGTTAGACACCGCTTCCTGCCGAAACGTTGCAATTTTTTGCGCCCTGGTCGCAGATTGGTCGCCAAGATCGGAGCCTGAGGCCGGATGGGCCGTCCAATCCCCACGCTCCGAACCGTCGGCAACCACCAAGGGTTTTTCGGCGAGAATTTGTAGTTTAGGAGTTGAACGATGCAGCGGCACGCCGCATCGTACCGTAAGACGGTGGGTTGCGGATCATCAGCGCTGTGAAAAGGGGGTCACTGTTACCACGCCATGTCTTGCCTTCTGTTGATTCTTTTCCTTATCTTTCCACGCGTCGCGCTGGTACTGATTTTTCTCACTTCACAATATCTGGAGCGCGCCTACCACGGGCTGATCCTGCCGCTGCTGGGGTTCATCTTCGTGCCGCTCACCACGTTGGCATATGCCTGGATGGTGAACACCCACCAACCCCTCCAGGGTGTCAACCTGCTGGTTCTGCTGGTCGCGATTGTGATCGATCTCGGCGGACTGGGGGGCGGTGAGTATCACCGGCGCACTCGCTGGTAGTCGCCGCCTACGCTTTGGGGCCTTCGGTATCCCAGCGCGCCACGATATCTTTGCGGTAGGCGATGTTGCCCAAGTGCGCGGCGGATGCGGCGCTGACGCCCGCTTCGACCGGAGCGTTGGGCCTTTGACGGCTGCGCACGCATTCCAGCCAATTGCTCAGGTGCAGCACTTCCCCGACCGGAACATCATAAAAATCCGCGCCCTTGGGACCTGTGCCCAGTATCCACTGCATCGCCGGTTCGGTGGGCATGGCGGGATTGCCATTGTGGGGGTCGCGTTTGCGTTCGGGGATCACTTCCAGGCGGCCACGATCGAGGTAAAGCGTGGCCTCGGTGCCCATAAATTCCAGCATCGCGCCGTTCCGCGCATTCACGAAGGTCGCTTCGAAGTAGACTTGTGCCTCGGGGTATTGCAACAACGTCTGCTGGGTGTCCGGAGTTTCCCACCGCTTGTCCATGAAATTATTTCCGATGCTCACGGCTTCGTCCGGATGGTCAACGTCCAGATACCAGTGGGCAATGTCAACGTAGTGGACCATCAGGTCCGCCAGCACGCCGCCGCCAAAGTCCCAGAACCAGCGCCACTCGCGAAAGCGATAAGGGTCAAACGGCTGTCGCCGCGCGTCGCCAAGCCAGGCTATCCAGTCGACGGTCGCGGGGTCAATGTGGTAAACAATCGAGCCGCGCGCGGCGTTGCGGTTCCAGGTGAGATGCACTTTGCGGATCGTTCCCAGTTGGCCGGACTTCACCAGTTCGAATCCCTTTTGGAATTGCGGCATGCTGCGTTGTTGCATGCCCACCTGGACGACGCGATTGTAGCGGTTCTGCGCCGCGATGACCGTGGGGCCTTCCGCCAACCGGTGTGTCAACGGTTTTTCAACGTAGATGTCCTTGCCGGCCGAACAAGCGGCGACCACCATGGGCACGTGCTGGTGATTGGGCGTACCGATGACCACCGCATCGATGTCCTTGCGGTCCAGAATGTGGCGGTAGTCCTTGGTAAAGAAAGCCCGCGGTTCGGCGAGTTCCCTGCCCGCCGCCAGATTCGCGTCCCAAACGTCGCAAACGGCCACGATGCGCACGCCCGGGATTTTCGCCAGGGCCTTCATCAGCACGCGGCAACGTCCGCCGGTGCCGATGCAGCCCACCCGGATGGTTTCATTCGCCGCGTATCCACGGCTTGTCGCCAGATACCCACCCACGGCGGCATAGCCCAAACCCTTGAGAACCTGTCTGCGGTCGCTGTTCATTTTCGCCACCTATTTGAGATCACCATGAATGATCGATTCCGCGAAAGCGTGAAATTCCTGAGGATATTCGAGCGGCAGGACGCTCGCCTCGTCGAGCTTTTTCCATTCATCCGCGGGAAAGTCCCAGCCGCTGGCTCCTAAATTCTCCTCCAATTGCGCCAGATTGCGGGCTCCGATGATGGCGCAGGTCATGCCGGGCACGCTCAGCAGCCAAGCCAACGACACTTGCGTCAGAGTTCTTCCCAGGCGCGCTGAAGCTTCTTCCACGGCGCGCAGGATATTGAAATTCCGCTCCGTGAAAAAACGCTCGACAAAGAAGCGCATGGAGGGGTCGGAATCGGCGAGGCGAGAGGCCTGCGGCGCTCCTTCACCAGACTTGTATTTGCCGCTCAAGAAGCCGCCGCCGAGCGGGCTCCAGGCGATCACGCCCACTCCCTCGGCGCGGCACAGGGGCAGTAACTCCCGGTCCGCCGCCCGGCAAACCAGGCTGTACTGCGGTTGCAGGCAATCAAAGCGCGCGTAACTGTGCAGTGCGGAGATGCCGAGCGCCTTGGCCAATTGCCACGCGGCATAATTCGAGCACCCAATGAAGCGAACCTTACCCTGTTGGACCAGCGAATCGAGCGCTGCAAGCGTCTCTTCCAGCGGGGTGTGCGCATCGAAACAGTGCACCTGGTACAAATCAATGTAATCAGTTTGCAAACGGCGCAGGCTCTGCTCAATGCCCCATAGGATGTGCTTGCGCGAAAGCCCTTTGCGATTTGCACCGGCGCCGGCGGGAAAGAAAACCTTCGTAGCCAGCACTATGTCGTCGCGCCGGCCCTTCAAGGCCCTTCCCAGAATTTCTTCCGAGCGGCCGTCCGCGTAGCCGTCCGCGGTATCGATGAAGTTGCCGCCCTTTTCGAGATAGGCATTCAGGATGCTGACCGACGTGGGCTCGTCGCAGCCCGGCGCCCGCCGCATTCCCGGCATGCTGCCGAACGTCATCGTGCCCAAACAGAGTTCTGAAACCTTCAATCCGGTATGGCCGAGGAGTCGTATGCGCATGAGCAGTCCGGTAAGTTGGGGTCCAGAGTCCGG